>NZ_CAWPRX010000070.1:0-105133 GCF_963890365.1 Tychonema sp. LEGE 07196
TTCTGCTGTTCTTCTGGGGTCATGCTTTCCTTGGATTATGGTAATTTATTTGCTTTCTATTATGCCATCAACTTAGCCAGACAATTGTCTGAGTATTTATACTGATTGCCAAAGTGGGATGCTCCCCATCATCATGGATGGGTAGTGAGACATCAAGTCATGGAAAACAAACTCAAAAGTGAAGTCGAAGTCGTCCAAGAGCTAGTTCAAGAACTCTCCGGTAAAAAAGTAGTAATTACCCTCGATGCACTACACTGTCAAAAAAAACGCTAGCCTTAATTATTAAGAGTGGTAATGACTATATAGTTACGCTCAAAAAGAATCAATTAAATCTGTTTAAAGCAGCCAATAAATTAGTCAGTTCTACTATGGCATCTGACGAAAATGAAGTTTCTGAATCGGTACATGGACGAACCATAACTCGCCACACCAAAATTGATCCAATTCCACCTGAATTCTTGCCCCTTTGGGCGGGTGCAAAACATATAATTGTGGTCAGGAGATATGGAACTCGATGGGAGGGAAAAAAAAGTCGTCGTCATCTCGTTAATTTCGATGAAGTACACTATTATTTAAGTAGTATGGATTGGTCAGCCAGTCAATTTGCCGAGGCTATTCGTGGTCACTGGTTGATTGAAAATAGGTTGCATTGGGTTAAAGATGTGACGTTAAACGAGGATAACGATATTCGTCGTGGTGGCAATGCACCTGCTAATTGGGCAATGGTCAGGCAATTTTTAGTGTCATTGGCTCGAATGAAAGGTACTCATACTTTTCCTGAAGCTTTAAGATTAATGGCTAATCAAATAGAAGATTTGAGTGAGTTGCTTTTTGATTTATCTGGTCAAGATAAACCTGTTAAATGCCTCGCATAAAGTTGGTCAATAGCCTTCATAGCCTTGATGAAGGCCTCTCGACAATTAATCCACCCTGCTTTACAAGGGGGGGCTAGGGGGGTCGAAGAGTGTTGCACGATTTTAGAAAAATGGTATTGCTCACTTTCTGAAAGCCGATCGCCCTAAACTACGCTAAATTAAAAGAAGCAATTGCCTATCAAACAGCATTGAGAAAATTATGCAGTGCGAATTGTGCGATCGACAAATGGCAGCATTAACCGCCCACCACCTCATCCCCAAACAAAACACCAAGCGGAAAAACGAAGATCCCAGCCCGACGATCGACATTTGCTCCGCTTGTCACCGCCAGATTCACACTCTCTTCGACAACAAACATCTCGCCCAAGAGCTCAACACCCTAGAAAAGCTCAAAAATGACCCCCAATTCCAGAAATTTCTCTCTTGGGTGAAGAAGCAAAAAACCGACAAACGCATTCAAGTACATGGCAAAAAAGCGCGACTGCAAAACTAGCACTCAGATATCTAGTCCCAAGGTTCGATCGTTCGGAATGTGAGTCCTTGATGAAGGACTAAATGGGGCTTGCTGAATAATCGATCGCAAACTAAGAACAGGAGCGATCGATATATTCAAGCAGAGTTAAATATAAGTTATTTCTGTATTTATACCCCCAAGTATAATGGTAGATTATCTTCGACCCAAAAACAGGCGTTGCCTCTTTTTCCAAATAGACATAAAAACACACAAATAACCCGGTTCCACCAGGAAGCATCGGTTCATTACCTAAAAGTAATTGCAATAACTGTACCAGATGTATTATCAAGTTTTGCCATCACAAGGGTTCAGACCGAATCTTCGTTTCCGCAAGTCCGAACTTTCCCTCGCTCGCATTTCTAATTCTTTCATCATAAGCGGCTTGCTTCTTTGGCGTTGCTGAATCAGGGTATGAGACGAGAAAAAATGCGAGATTGGAGCCGAAAATGATTTCTTGGATTTTGATGGGGAATTGGCACATCTCCAAATTTCAGATAATGAATTAGTAATTTAATTGAATGTCCTAGGGCGTCGGTTCAGTATTAGGAGTTGACAAAAAAAGAGAGGTATGCAGTTACCCGATCAATGAGTTCGACTCTATGCCAGGTTGAATTGACGCCACCTTAGAGATTCGAGCAATGACGTGAAGGTTATGGACAACAGCGACTCTCTGTGAGATCGAAGAGATTTTTCCGTTGTCCAAGATACCGAGGACGATCACCCTGCCAATGACCAATATGCGCTAACGAATGTTCAACAGTAGTACGCCTTCTCAAGTCGAGACGACCAGAGGCAGTAGATTGACGCGCTCGCAACTCTTGCATTAAGGCTTCATCAGGATGAATTGATACAGTCCGTCCTCTTTTACTATTTGTGCAACCAGCTCTCAGAGGACAAATTGCACATTCATTCTGAGGAAAATGAACAGTTTTCCCCGGTTCAAATGGGATACTTACCTGATTGGGACAGCTAATTAAGTGCGTATCCCAGTCAAGGAAAAAAGAATTTTTATCAAACCGTCCAGAATTTCTGACCGGCCACGCCTTGCAAAATATCTGTAATTTATCATACCGTTGTGTCACCCAATGACTGGATAAATAAGCCCGATCAATATGTAACTCAGCTAAATAAATATTTTGAAATTTTAAGTCCCGTTCGAGGTCAAGCGTCGCGCGACAGACTCGGGGGTATTGGCACGAGTCAATGCCACAGCACGAACCACACCACTCTCTAAATCTTTGAGGACGTGGCGTTTATAGCCATCTATTTTCTTAGACTTGCTTTTGGGTCCATGTCGCAGATCTGGGTCTTCAATAGAAATGCGACGATATGCGGCCACTCCTTTACTTAAACTCGGAACGCCTTGAGAGTCGAAAGTTACATTTTGAGATTCAATCAATCGGGCAACATCCATAGTCTCTTTAGCGACTTCAAACTCATCACAACCAGGCTGGTTTTGCATCCATTCCTCTACAGAACATAAGCTGTTTAGAATGATTAGTAGTGCGTTTTTACGCTCTCCTGGGTCATCCCAGTTTAAGTCTAAGGCTGTTTTTAAGCTGGAACTATTGAGAATTGTCGCACCAGCTAACTCGGCAATTTCTGCTGGCTCCCGCCCCTGTCCAGCAGCTATCACACTCACTGCTTTACGCTCATCATGACCCAATAGATTATATGTATCTTCGACTTTACCAGCTCCCCATAACGGGGAAGAATTATCGGCCGCTTTGAGTTGAGATGAGCCAAACCCACCTTTTTGGTTGGCAATTTCTACGGTGCGGTCAATTAAACGTTGGTCTAATTCTTTTTTAATTAAGCCATTTCTGAATCTAATTAAAGTCGGTTTGCTGAAAGGGGGAGTTTCACAATTAAGGCAATCGAGAACTAACTGCCAACGTTGATCCATCAGCATTTCTTCAATCACTTCATCATCAGAAATCCCTAGATAGGCTTGCAGAATAATTGCTCGCGTCAATTTGTGCCGGAGGAACTGGGCTATTACCCACGGTGCTGTCTTTAAAGATGGTAGCGAGTTCTTCTTGGAACTCATCATTAAAGATGAATAAACGGTTAAGTCGCAGAAAGGTGAATAGCTTGGCTCGTTTAATGCGTTTGATAATCAACGCTTCATGGTCTGATAGTTCAATTGGAGGATGCCATAAGGGAGGACGCATAGGTTTTTTTCTTTCTTCCTGATGGTGAGAATTTAACAGGCTCCTCAATTGACATATCATATCGGCCCGGTTTTGTCAATGTCTAATACTGTACCGATGCCCTAGTTCAGCAACGCCAGAACAGAGTATTCAGGACAGCTTGGGTAAGTTTAACACAACCACACATCCGCCCCATCGTCAGAGGCAAAGCCGGGAAATCCGTTGAATTTGGGGCAAAACTGTCAGCTAGTTGTCGTAACGGCTACGTATTTTTAGACCGGATTAGTTGGGATAATCTTAACGAATCTGGAGACTTAAAAACACTCTTTAGAAGAGTTTAAACGGTTCACGGGATGCTATCCCGAATCAATTCATGTATATCGGATATATCGAAAGCAGTCAAATCGAGCTTGATGCCAAGAAAAAGGGATTAGAATGAGTGGGGTTTCTCTAGGACTACCCACAAAATTTTAGCAAGTCAAAGAAAAAACAAGCTTTAGAAGAGGAGAGAATTCGTAACTCAATTTCTCAGAAAATTTGGAGAAGCGAAAAAAAGATTTAGCCTCGGTAGAGTCAGGGCTAAACTTTCTAATACTTCTGAAACAAGCATCGCTATAACTTTTATGGTGATGAATCTTTCTGCCCTGAAGAAGGCAGGCTTTGTGGCTATTTTTATGTCTATTTCACAACAAAAACCTTTTGTAATATTTTCTGCCTTTGAATATAAAATAAAACTCTACAATATTCAAAATAATTAAATACAATCTATTAAGTTAAGGCGCTCAGGAATTCAGTCATCTTTCTAAAGGCTGTTTTCTGAGTTTTTCAGCAAGACCTACATATCATGGCTTTAATATTTAGGTTTTTGGTTATTAGTTTTGTGACGGAGTAGGGGATTTGAGAGCAGTCAAGCTGCTGATTTTGTTTCAGGCAAAGACTTGACATCTTCGGGTAAATGTGCATTAGCGATCGCCAGCACAGACTCATCGTCCCTTTGTTCGCCGTCAATGGGAAGCTGGCAAGAAATTAGTTCTGTGACAATCCGATCGCCCAGAGCATCTTCCCAATCCTGCAACTGCTCTCTGGCTGCGATCGGGGAATTGACAGCAACATCTACGCCCATTTGGTGCAGGTTAAGGCTGTGAGTGGTCGATCGGCGGTTGACAAACTCCACCAACCAAACGCTCAACCCGACTGCAGCCATCAAAGGCAAGACAATGCGGTAATCGCGGGTTAATTCAAACATCAACAAAATGGCTGTCAGAGGTGCTTTGGCGCTGCCGGCAAGGATCGCGGCCATGCCCACCATTGCATAGGCAGCAGGGCCTGCAACTCGATCGCTCAAGGCCGGGATCATTTCCAAAAAGATGCCGTAAGCCGAACCCAGACAAGCTCCCAAAAACATCGCCGGAGCGAATATCCCCCCTACCAAACCGCTGCCGAGGCTGATTGCTGTCACCCCCAGTTTGACGAATAGCAGCAACAACAACAAAGGTAAGGAAAATTTCACATCTTGCAGCATGGCTTCAACTGTTTCGTAGCCTACGCCCAAAACTTGAGGAAATTGCAGGGCGACTAAACCAACAATCGCACCGCCGAGGATCGGATGAAACGGGCGGGGCAGTCGTCCGAGCCAACCAAATCCTCGGATTTTTCCTTGAAAACAGCGATCGGTCAATTGAATTGCTTCTGTATAAGCTAGGGACACACAGCTCGCCAAAAGCCCCAATCCCATGTATAGCGGCAGTTCTAGGGGGCTGCGGACATCGTAGACAGGCAAAGCAAAGGCCGGCTGAGCTCCCAAACAAATTTGAGCGATCAGCGCCGAAACAACGGCGGAGAGCAAGACAACGCTGACTGACGAAGTTGCGAAGGTACTGCCGAGCACGACTTCTAGGGCAAAAAAGACTCCGGCGATGGGAGAGTTAAACCCGGCGGATAAACCTGCTGCTGCTCCCGCGCCGAGGAGCAAGCGCTGCCGTTCTGGGGATAGCTGCAAGGCTTGAGCTAGCAGCATTCCGAAGTTGGCGCCGATTTCGACGCTGGGGGCTTCCGGGCCGAGGGATGCGCCGGTGCCGAGGGATACTGAGGCGGCCACCATTTTGGTGATGGGTTTGAGGGGGGAGAGTTCTTGCAGCCCGCGGGTGGCTGCAATTAACGATGACATATTCGGGCCAAAATCCCGAAACCGCCAGCGCATCAGCCCGATGACGACTCCGCCTAGGGTGGGAATGCAGGCTAGCGTCCAAGGGCCTTTCGAGGCGATCGCCCCCATGAAGTCTTCCAGCATCACGCTGTGGATGAAGTGGATGAGATAGTGAAAGGTGACAACGCCCGCGCCCGTAACTCCTCCGATGACTAGGGAGAGGATCAGCAGGAGGGTTTCGGGGCTGGGGTGCAGGCGGGTGAACAACGGGCTGAGGCGGGAGGCTTCGGGAGTTTCTGCGGTTGGCTCAGGTGGCGGCAGATCCACAGGGGGGGTGGCTGTCATTGAACGGTTAATTCTTCTGTGAGAAGTTAGATAAATATTACATTTTATTTCTTATTTTCATTTTGAGTGATTTTAGGGGAATTGACAACTTAATTAAGGCGTATTTTACGGTAGATTTTGGCGGCCAGTGGCTGGGGTGGAACGACCGATTCTGAGAGTCAGCAAATTGGGCGCGATCGAATTCTCAGTTACATTAAAACTTAGATAGATTCTGGCGATAATAATGCTCATTAACTATATTTACAGTGTTGGCGCGATCGGGCGATCGCATCCATGAACTTGTAAAATCGTATAATTCAGTGAAATACAACATTCCGATTGAAGAATTGGCGGTGCGAGATTCTACCTTAAAACCATAAATCTCAAAGCTCAAATCGATCGCGCGCCACATCATATCTGTTGTTTATCCGGCGGAATTCTTGGTCTAGCTTTGGCGATCGACATTAACGGATCGCCAATGGTGGCGACTTTCCAGGGAGGGGATTCTAGCTGGCGGGCTGCCATTAAAAAGGGTGCACCTCGTGTTAGGCGATCGACCATTATTTTAGGTGGAAGAAATGCAGCCAAAAAAGGTTCGTTGACGCTACCAATATAGGCGTAAGCGCCATTTTGCAACCACCTACCAGCAACGGTATTTACATCATCTGGAGCTGATGCTGACCAACTGTGAATCATGTGGATTGCTGCGGGAAATTGCAGCTTTGGTATGTCGTCAACTGCCGCGTCGCCGTTACCGACTTGAAATGATTTTGGATAGCCTTTGGAATTCATCAATATTAAGTCAAAGGCCCACGGTATTGCTGCTAAACTCCGCCACTTTTCCAAGCTCGCTTCTGGTTGTTGCACTAATTCTACGTTAATGCCTATGCTGTTTAGTTTGTTAGATGCTTCTTCCATTCCATATTTTCCCCAGTTTCCTTCTGTGGGGTAGCTATTATAAAGCATAGCTGTTTGACTATCAAGAAATATGGCACACATGGCTTGATAGATCGATCGTACTTCGGAGCCGTAAATCCAGCCTGCAGCGGCCCACCGTTCGCCGTTGGGATGCCTTCCTAAACCGTCGGTAACAGCCCATTGTTCGTCTTTGTTTTTGGGGGATTGATATTTTACTGCTAGTTGGCGTACAATGGTAATTGTGTCGATCGGATCTCCGAGTTGAGAGTAAAAATATCCAGTGGATTCGACGGCTTTTGTAACCGCTGCTTGCAGATTTTTCCACTGTGTATCATTGAGGTTATCGTTGGGTTTTCCGAAGTTACCTTCGAGAAATACTAAAGGTTCGCCGCGGGCTGCTGCTAAGGCAACTGCTGCTGTACGTGCGGGGTCGTTTTCTGATGTGATTACTACTCCTGGAGGTTCCCAGCCCAGCTCAGTCCATTTTGCTTTTAAGGTTTGAGTATCCGTGGCATTCCAGGCTGCTGCTGCGCTGTTGAGCATTAATTGTTGGAGTTTTTGATTTTTTGGGAGTTGCTGTTTGATGCTCGGCAAACGGATGATTTCTTCGGGTTGGAAGCGCTGTACAAACATCGGCGCGTATTTTTTGTCTTCGATGAGAATGGGCCAGTTTCCTTTGAGATTCCACTTTTGGATTGCTGCTAAGAATGTGGCTTCGTCTGGTACTAAAACTATGCGATTAACTGTTGGGATGTTTTCGCGGAGGATGTTGACTCGGAGGCCTGTTTGGACTGGCCAGGGTTCTTGTTTGGCTGAGTCGGGAAGTTTAAAGGATTTTGTTGCACTAAAAAAGCTACATCCATTAATTGTTGTTAAAAACGAGCATATAAATAGGATTAATGCTAGCATTTTAATGTGTAACTTTTTGCGATTTTTCATGTTTTTTTACCGCAGATTGAAGCAGATTGAAGCGGATCGACGCAGAGGTCGATGGGTTCTGTTAATAAATGCCCGGAATTAGTTTTTTGACTCGCTGGCGGTATTCTGAATAGTCGGGATATTTTTCACTCAACCAAGTTTCTTCGCGGTTGGCTTTGATATCAAAAAATATGAGGAAAATTGCGGTGGCTATTAAATGAGATAAGCTGATTTGAAAGATTGTCCAGCCGAAAGCTGCTAAAATTAAACCGCTGTATAACGGATGCCGCACAATTCCGTAAATTCCTGTTTGGACTAATTCTCCATCTTCTCTGGGATAGGGTAAAGGTGTGAGGTTTTTTCCCAAGTCTATCAATCCTTTGACGATTAAAATTAATGCACCTAAACCTAGAATACTTGCTAGAATCCAGGTAAAATAAAGTAATTGAGTTGATGCAATTTTGAATCCCGGCAGTTGATAAACTGGTAAAATGGCAAATCCTGCTAGTAATGCTCCTTGCAGTAATACTAAATATTCGCCGCGGCTGTTGTGACGCAAGCTTTCGCGGGTGAAACCCCAGTCAGTTAAAATTTTCATAGTTGAAGTCCTTAGTCATTAGTCATTAGTCATTAGTCATTAGTCATTAGTCATTAGTCATTAGTCATTAGTCATCAGTCATCAGTTATTGGTTGTTGGTTGTTGGTTGTTGGTTATTTGTTGTTTGTTATTGGTTATTGGTAACAACTGACAACTGACAACTGACAACGTCATCAGGAAGAAGGAAGAAGTCCGAGGGAAGTAAGCTGTTGCGGCATTTAAACTGTATGTCAAAAAACAATCTTCACAATGCGTGGGGAGTAGGGGTTGGGCACGAGAGCCCGCCCTGAATATGCAATCAAAATGCGCTACAGCTTAAAACCCAACCTACGGCGAAAAGTCAACAGTCAACAGTCAACAGTCAACAATTAACAATTAACAGTCAACAGTCAACAATTAACAATTAACAATTAACAGTCAACAATTAACAAATTTATTCTAGCCAAGGACGTGTCATTAGCTCTAGTTGGTTGACTTCATCTTGGCTTAAAGTCCAACCTAATGCGCCTGCGTTTTCTTCGGCTTGTTTTGCGGTTTTAGCGCCGGGAATGGGGATGACTCCGTTTTGGCATATCAACCAGTTTAGGGCTACTTGGGCGGGGGTTCGAGAGCGCTTTTTGCCCATTTTCCGCAGGGTGGACATGACTAATTCGATTTTTTCGATGCCTGTTTTGCTGAAGCGGGAATCCAGTTTGCGGGCTCCTGCCGGTTGTTCTTCGGCGGTGTATTTGCCGGTGAGCAATCCTTGGGCTAAGGGGCTGTAGGCTAAAATTGTTACTCCCAATTCCGAGGCGGTACTGACAATTTTTTGTTTTTCTACTTGCCGCGACAGCAATGAATAACGGACTTGATTTGTTGCTAGGGGTACGCCTCTTGCTGCGAGTATTTTGTGGGCTTCTCGCATTTGTTCTGCTGAATAGTTGCTGACTCCTACTGCTTGAATTCTGCCTTTTTTTACTTCGTCTGCTAAGGCGTTCATTAGGCTTTCTTGACTGAGTAAAAAAGTGAAGGGCCAGTGGACTTGGTAGAGGGTTATTTGTTCTACTTGCAAGCGTTTTAAGCTGGCACTCAAAGCGTCGGAAACGGATTTTCCGGTAATCCGCCAAGGTACGGGGCCGAATTTGGTGGCTATTTGGACGGGTTGGCTGGTTTTTTTGATAAACTGCCCCAGCAATTCTTCTGACAAGCCGTTACCGTAGACTTCGGCTGTGTCGAAAAAGTTGACTCCTGCGTCTAGGGCTGTTTTGAATGCTGCTTCTACTTCGGTGGCGCCGTAGTTGCTACCGTAGTTCCAAAATAGTTTGTCGCCCCAAGCCCAAGTTCCGACGCACAGGGGAATGACGGCTGGGCCGTTTTGTCCTAGGGTAATGGTTGTCACGGTTGGTAAATCCACAGTTATTGATTCTCTTTATTTTTATATGAATTTATACGAATAATCGCATTTGAGCTTCGGGCTTTGGGAGGAAAGGCGGCTGTATCTCAGTTACTATAAATGAGTCATGCTGTATTTATTTTAATAGTTATGTCGATCGACCGTTTGCCAGATTCTAGATTAACAGATTCCGCGACTGTTACCCCAAAGCGGGTTAATTTGCTGACTATGTTCCGGCTGGGTTTGTTTCAGATGGGGCTGGGCATGATGTCGATTTTGACGCTGGGGGTGCTCAATCGCGTGATGATTAAGGAGTTGGCGATTCCGGCTACTGTGGTGGCGGGTACTCTGGCGATGCACCAGTTTGTCGCTCCGGCTAGGGTGTGGTTCGGGCAAATGTCTGATGCTAAGCCTTTGTTCGGGCATCACCGCACGGGTTACGTGTGGCTGGGAGGGCTGTTGTTTGTAATTTCGGCTTTTTTGGCGGTGCAGGTGATGTGGTGCTTGGGCGACAGTTTGGAGGCTGTGGGATGGACGACTCCGACTTACGGTTGGGTGGGTTTGTTGGGTTTGGTTTTTGCAGTTTACGGTATCGCGATTTGTTCGAGTTCGACTCCTTTTGCTGCTTTGTTGGTGGATGTTTCCGATGAGGAAGACCGATCGAAGTTGATTGGTGTTGTATGGTCGATGCTGATGGTTGGTATCATTATCGGGGCGATTGTCAGCAGCGGTTTGCTGAAGCAAATTGATGGGGATGTGCCGCGGGAAGTGTTGCAGGCTTCGATTAACGGTTTGTTTGTGAAAGTGCCGGCAGTTGTTTTGCTGTTGGTGGCGGTTGCAACTTTTGGGGTTGAGAAAAAGTATTCGCGGTACGGGGTGCGATCGAGCGCAGTGAATCGAGAAGATAAAATTACTCTGGGAAGTGCGCTGCGGATTTTGACTGCTAGCCGTCAAACCGGTTTGTTTTTTACTTTCCTGCTGATTATGACAATTTGCTTGTTTATGCAGGATGCGGTTTTGGAACCTTACGGCGGGGAAATTTTTAAGATGCCGATTTCGGAAACTACGCGGTTGAATGCTATTTATGGTACTGGTGTGCTTTTTGGTTTGAGTGCTACTGGTTTTTTAATTGTGCCGCGCATCGGCAAGCAAAATACGATTAGGTTGGGTTGTTTGTCGGTGGCTGCTTGTTTTTGCTTGATTATTTTATCGGGATTTACTGGTAATCCAATTGTGTTTAAGTCGGCTTTGATGTGCTTCGGTTTAGCTTCGGGAGTTACGACGACTGGTGCGCTAAGTTTGATGTTGGATTTGACTGCTGCAGAAACGGCGGGGACTTTTATTGGCGCTTGGGGTTTGTCGCAGGCGATGGCGCGGGGTGTGGCGACTGTTAGCGGCGGTGCTATTTTGGATTTTGGCAGGAGTTTGTTTGGGGTGCCGATGTTGGCTTACGGGTTAGTGTTTGCTGTGCCGGCGGTGGGTATGATTCTGGCTGTTTGGCTGTTGGGTAGGGTGGATGTGCGGGAGTTTCAGGATAATGCTAAAAGTGCGATCGCCACTATTCTTGAAAATGAATTAGACTGATATTTTGTCAGTTGGCAGTTGCCCGTTGTTAGTTGAAATAACCAATAACCAATAACCAATAACCAATAACTAATGAATGATTTTTGGAACTCTATTTTAACTTTTTCTCAAACTACTGTCAGGACAATCGGACAGCAGTTTTTGAAAGATTTCGGCTATGCACAAGCGGATGAGAAAGATGATGGCACTTTGGTTACGCAATCTGACAATTGGGCGGATGCGGAAATTAGAAGGGCGATCGCAATTGCGTTTCCCAGCCACGGGATTTTGAGCGAGGAAGGGGAACACGTTTTCCCCGATACTGAATGGTGTTGGGTTGTCGATCCTTTGGATGCTACGACTAATTTTGCTCGCGGAATTCCAATTTGGGGGATTTCTTTAGGTTTATTGTATCGCGGAACTCCGGTTTTTGGCTGCGTGCATTTGCCGCCGCTGAATCAAACTTTTCACGGTTTTTATGCAGAGGATTTGGCGGGCAATGATATATTGACAAATATGCCTCAAGGTGCGTTTTTAAACGATCGCCCAATTCACCCTAGTCCTGATAAAATGAGCGGAAATCATATTTTTAATTTGTGTTCTCGCAGTGTGGGAATTGGGCCTCATCTTCCGAGTAAAATTCGGATGTTGGGGATGGCTAGTTACAATTTTTTGATGGTGGCTTCGGGTGTGGCTATGGGAGGCGTAGAAGCGACTCCGAAAATTTGGGATATTGCCGGGAGTTGGGTAATTGTGAAGGCTGCGGGTGCGGTTTGGTTGCCGCTGGAGTCCCAGGCGATTTTTCCGTTGGAAGTGGGGAAGAATTACGGGAGGGTTTCTTATCCGACTTTGGTAATGAACCGGCAGGAGTTAGTGTCGGTATTTTTGCCGTTTGTGGAAGCTTGGAAGAAAAAGAAAATGGGCTGATATTAATGTAGCCTCGAACCTGTTTTATCCTAGTGTAGGGATGCCCAATCGGACAATTTTAAATAAAACTGCATGGCAGGTGTGACGGAGGAGTCTCCCACGCCTGCCGTGCGGTTTGTAACAAGTATAACCGACCGATGACCGATGGTTAAATTATGCTTGCTTTTGTGCATTTCTGCCAATGTGCGATCGGGTGGTTTTCTTTAGGTCGATCGGGTGATGCGGTAGTGGTAAAATTTGTGGTAATCTTTCTGCGAGTTCAGGGATTCGTCAGACGGATGATTTTCTAAGTGCGATGCTAAAGCGCGGCTGCTGGTTTTTGCTAGCGCTGCTTATTCAATTGTCAGTAATACAGGTGCTGAGTTTGGATTTCCGGTGAATGTCATGTTAATTTTGGGGTGATAATCACCAGCAATCAACTATAGCCTTTCAAGCGAAAGATGAGGTACTATCCGGGATACGATAGGGCATAGGGAATAGGGCATGAGGCTCTCCTCACTTTTTTGATAACCGCTATATAATTGTAGCAATTTTTAGGACGCGATTCGCGATCGGGATAGCCCAGATGCACGTACTTTATACAGCAAGTAAAATAACAAAGATTAGGATTGGGACACAACATTGTTATGTCCCTACCGCCAAATCAATTTATCGCCTTATGCGATTAATTTAGACAGGATATTCGACAATTTAGCACCGAGATTTTCCACAGATTCCTGCTGTTGGGCATCTTTCATCGTACCGTCATCATTAAACGCTTCAAAAGCTTTGGGAATTGCTTTCTGATCCGGGAGGACAAACACGCCAATATTCCCCAGGATAGAGCGCAAATGAACCAATCCCCGCAAACCGCCCAATCCGCCAGTAGAAGCACTCATAATCACCGCTACTTTGTCAGTAAATGCCACCAATCCCGGTTCGCCCGTTGCTGGGCGCGACACCCAGTCGATCGCATTTTTCAACACAGGCGTAACCGAACTGTTATACTCAGGGGAAGCTATCAAAAACCCGTGATGTGCTATCATCAATTCCTTCAACTTCAGGGCATTTTCTGGCATTCCCTCTTTTGCTTCCAAATCTTCATCAAATATCGGCATCGGCAAATCGCGCAAATCTACATAAGTAACTTCTGCACCCGCCGCCCTAGCCCCAGCCGCAGCAACTTTTACCAGCAGTTTGTTGTAGGATGCTTCGCGGGTACTTCCGGCAAATGCCAGTATTTTTGGTCTGTTTGTCATTGATTTTTAGGGATAATTGCTTCCGAGTCAAATTTTACTACTCTTGGTGCTGCCAAACAAAGTCAGCAATGGATTTTTCTGCCGACAAAGTAGGATTTTCACTGGAATTGAATACAACGGATCGCGTTTTTACCTTCCCGACTCCCAAACGCCTCTCGACACGGCTGGGAATGCCGTAACCGTAAATAATATGCCCTTTCCCCGCCAACACTACAACTTGATAGTCGGGGTTAGCTTTGACAAAGTTAGCTATACTTTCGGCCATAGTTTCATCCCACAAAACTTGGGCTTGCAAAAATCTTTCAAAAGCCGTACTATTTCCCTTTCCAGCTTTTTGATGCTGTTGGAAAACTTCTAGCAGCATTTGCCGGTATTCGGCGTTGTCGGTGCGAATTTCGGATGTTGGCGGAATGTATTTTTTGTCTTCTGCTGTGAGGCTTTCTAAACCTTGACTGGCAACTTTTCTCGTGACTTCCGAGGGTGTATTTAAGGCGAGCACAGGTAGTTGATTTTCTTTGGCAAACCGTAAAATTGGGGCGTAATATTCCCAGGGAAAACGCCACCTGCGATCGTACTCTGTTTGCTCGACTAATTGCTCTTCTGTGATTTTACCAGCTAAGTAGTTGTCGATCGCACTTTGGAACGGACGCTGAAACATTTCAAGGGCTATGGCAATTTTCCGATTTTGCCGCTGCATTTCTCGAATAATTTTCAGTTGAGCTTGGTGGTCTGCCTCGCTATCGTGGGTTTCTCCCAGATACACAATTTTCGCCTTCACCAACTGTTGCAGAATCTCTTGGTTAGTGTAAGTTTGCGGAGGTTGAGGCTTCACAGTCGGTTCTGCTGTCGCTATCACATTGCTGCACAGCAGGAAAATGCTCAGCGATAAGGCGCACAGTTTGATGAGTTTGGTTGTTTTCATAGAAATATTATGCCTGTTTCTCGCAGCAGCAACCACAGCCGAACTCTAGGATTTTAGATGAGCAGCTAGAAAGCTCAATGCTTAATTTAACTTCACAATTATCCGCAATTATCTACGCCCCTAGAGGGTTGTCTTCCCTCTTCCTGATGACTGATGACTAACGACTAATGACTAACGACTAACGACTAATGACTAACGACTAATGACTAATGACTTCTTTTGTAAAGTTTAGTTGCAGGTGCTTGCGCTTCTCAAAAAAGGTGGTAAATTAAAAATATGAAGCGAACAAAAAGCTTCTCTGACAGATACCACATCCAGATACCGCAGCGAAGTTCACAATAGAATCTAAGGAGTAAAACGCTGTTTAATCTCACATCTGTCTCATTAAAAACCAATAGCAGCACCCACCAACAAAGCTGATACTTCCTCAACTAATTAGAAGGGAGAAATGCAAGTTAATCCGAGGATTATTGCAGCTCCGAATCAAAGTTGAAAAAGAGGAAATCACTCGGTATGTATGGCTGGGTGCTGTTGTTGTTAAAGTTGTTAAAACAGAATTTTCGACACTTACTGAAAAATTGTCTCGTCTTCCTTTCGCCACGCAGGATCTACGATACAAATAAATATTAGCGGTTCTTGGCCGCAGTTGTAAATAAACTGCTTGGCGTTTGGCGGAATGTAAACTGCATCTCCGACTTGCACCAATTGAGTCTCATCATCGATGTGCATTTCCCCAACGCCGCTGAGGATGTAGTAAACTTCAGAAGTTGTCAGGGAGTGCAGCGCAGAAGTTTGTCCCGGCGGCAAAACGGCGTGGGCTAAACTGTAACGCAAATCCACAGCTTGTTTGTCTGGATGCAGTAATTCTCGCAGTTGAGTACCGTCGCCAGCAATAAACTCGTCACAGTCATTTAGCTTTTGAATTAGCATTCTTTCCACACTCCTGAAAATTTCTTTACCACAAGTTAAGTTTAATTGAAAAAGCGAGAGATGTTAAGAAATATGTAAAGCGGCGGCCGGGTTTTTTAACCGTAAGTTCCCGAATGCGATCGATAATCAGGACAGTCGATCGCATCTTCAGATAAAGCTATGGTAGGCTGAACGGGACACTTGAGGTGGTAGTCGCCGGTAAAAAATACGCAGTTAGCGCAAGGAATTTGGTGCATCCGCCCAGCTCGGCGCACAGAGTCGGCGACAGCGCCCCCGATACTCGAACACAGCAAAAAAACTAAACCCCAAGCGGAGACAAAACACAGCGGAACTAAAACAGGCTGTATTGCCTGAAGCAAAAAGTAAAGCATAGCCAGAAAATTTAGCAGTACAAAGCGGGCTATAGATTACAGTAATGGAATTAACCGCCGATCGACCAAAAAGTTTAGAATCATTTACAGTGCGATCGAGAAACCCAGCAATTATGGGATGATAGAGAACCGCCGTTAAATAAAATTAGAGGAAATCAGTTATGTCACTGCGATTAGGCGATACAGTTCCCAACTTTACCCAAGCCTCGTCTGAAGGGGAAATCAATTTCTACGACTGGGCCGGCGATAGTTGGGTGGTGTTGTTTTCACACCCGAAAGACTACACCCCAGTGTGCACCACCGAACTCGGCGCAGTCGCCCGTCTCAAGTCGGAATTTGACAAGCGCGGCGTGAAAACCATCGCCCTCAGCGTCGATGATGTAGATTCTCACATGGGTTGGATCAAAGATATTGAGGAAACTCAAAATGTCACCCTCAATTATCCGATTTTAGCAGATGGCGATCGTAAAGTTTCCGACATTTACGACATGATCCATCCCAACTCCCTCAACAACTTAACAATCCGCACCGTTTTTGTAATTGACCCGGAAAAGAAACTGCGTTTGAGCATTACCTATCCGGCGAGCACCGGTCGGAATTTTGGTGAAATTCTGCGAGTAATTGACTCCTTGCAACTTACGGACAAATACAGCGTTGCGACTCCAGTTGATTGGAAAGACGGCGACGACTGCGTAATTGTACCTTCAATTACCGACCCGAAAGAGTTGGCAGAGAAATTTCCTAAAGGCTACACGCCAGTCAAGCCTTATTTGCGGATGACTCCTCAACCGAATAAATAAGTTTGATTTACAAACAAGTTTGTAGTCAGGACTTGAGTCCAGGACTTACGCATTAAGGACAAAGAAACCGGGTTTTTTACCGAATTTGTGGGCGAGTGCGAAATATTTTCGTAAAAAAACCCGGTTTCTGAGTACCCGTGCGTCAGGACTTCAGTCATTAATCCTGGTTTTTGAGGACTGAACTCCGATGCTGGGAACAAAGAAATTGCCCTATTGTCTGAACAATTGAGATTTGAGGAAAGGCAAAATGCTGTCATCTCCGATCGTATTGCGAATGTTGCCAGAATTGCAAATGACAGAGGACGAATTTTTTGACTTCTGTCAATTAAATCGCAATTTACGCATTGAACGCACCCAGCAGGGAGAAATACTATTGTTGACTCTTGTTGGCGGAATCAGCAGCAACCGCAATGCTATTTTAACTGGAGAACTGGGCATTTGGACACAGGAAGACGGAACAGGCGTTGGCTTTGCTTCTTGTACGGGATTTACTTTATCGATCGGCTCCGTGCGATCGCCCGACGCTTCCTGGATTAAACTGAAAAGGTGGAATGCTTTATCAAAAGCACAGCAAGAAAAATTTGCGCCGATTTGCCCTGACTTTGTAGTTGAACTCAGACCCGACTTTGAGGACTTAGAGCCGCTGCAAGAAAAAATGCAAGAATACATGAGAGAACCAGGAGTGCAGTTGGGCTGGTTAATAGACCGCAAAAATCGCCGAGTTTACATTTACCGTCCCGATTTGCCAGAGGAATGTTTGGACAATCCCGCAACAGTCAGCGGCGACCCAGTTTTGCCGGGATTCGTACTCAATATGAGCAAAATTTGGTAAGCTTAGCACAGGAGAAACCAACCTAAAAACTCAATTATGCTGTCATCAAAAATCCTGTTGCGAATACCGCCCAAATTGCAAATGACAGACGAAGATTTTTTCGAGTTCTGTCAAATCAATAGTGAATTACGCATTGAACGGAACAAATCGGGAGAATTGCTAATTATGCCCCCTACCGGTTCGGAGACGGGAAACCGAGAAGGCAATATATTTGGGCCTCTGTGGGTTTGGTCAGAACAAGACGGTACAGGTTTAGCATTTACTTCCAGTACAGGATTTACTTTATCAACTAATGCAGAAAAGTCTCCAGATGCTGCTTGGATTAAACTGGAAAGGTGGAATGCTTTGTCACCAGAACAAAAGCAAAAATTTGCTCCTATTTGCCCGGATTTTGTAGTAGAACTCAGGTCTGCTTCTGACAATCTCAAGCCGCTGCAAGAAAAAATGCAAGAATACATGAGAGAACCAGGAGTGCAGTTGGGCTGGTTAATAGACCGCAAAAATCGCCGAGTTTACATTTACCGTCCCGATTTGCCAGAGGAATGTTTGGAGAATCCCGCTACAGTCAGCGGCGACCCAGTTTTGCCGGGATTTGTACTCAATATGAGCAAAATTTGGTAGCACAGCAATAAATATCAACTTATTGTCAGACTTAATAATAGAATGCAGCAGGCAAAAAATATGGATATCAAAAACGGCTTTGTAGGCACTATCGGCAACACGCCGTTAATTCGGTTAAACAGCTTCAGCGATGAAACAGGCTGCGAAATTCTCGGCAAAGCAGAGTTTCTAAATCCCGGCGGTTCCGTTAAAGATAGGGCCGCACTTTACATCATCCAAGATGCCGAAGAAAAAGGCTTGTTGAAACCGGGCGGCACCGTTGTAGAAGGCACTGCGGGCAATACGGGCATCGGTTTGGCACACATTTGCAACGCCAAAGGTTACAAATGTTTGATTGTGATTCCCGATACTCAATCCCAAGAAAAAATCGATGCTTTGAAAACCTTGGGCGCGGAAGTTCGGACTGTTCCTGCTGTTCCTTACAAAGACCCGAATAATTATGTCAAATTGTCTGGAAGATTGGCGGAGGAAATGGAGAATGCCGTTTGGGCAAATCAATTTGACAATTTAGCCAATCGCCAAGCTCATTTCGATACAACCGGCCCGGAAATCTGGGAACAAACCGAGGGAAAAATTGATGCTTGGGTGGCTGCGACTGGTACGGGCGGGACTTTTGCGGGTGTAGCAATGTTTTTGAAATCAAAAAATCCGGCGATTAAAACTGTTTTGGCGGATCCGATGGGCAGCGGGCTTTACAGTTATTTCAAAACTGGAGAAATTAAGACTGAAGGTAGTTCGATTACTGAGGGTATTGGTACCAGCCGCATCACTGGAAATATGGAGAATGCGCCGGTAGATGATGCTATTCAAATTGATGATGCTGAAGCTGTCCGCGTGATTTACCAATTGTTGAGGAAAGAAGGGCTGTTTATGGGCGGTTCTGTGGGGATTAATGTGGGGGCGGCGGTGGCTTTGGCGAAGCAAATGGGGCCGGGACATACGATTGTTACGGTACTCTGCGACGGCGGGGCGAGGTATCAGTCGCGTTTGTTCGATCGCCAATGGTTGGCCTCCAAAGGTTTATCATCAGATTAGCCTCCGCATGGCACGGGTGTATCGAGATTGTCGGGAAATTATCCCCGTCAATCGGTGTTGCATCTGCCTGAAATCTGCGGTTAACCGATTTATCAAAAATTTATGTCAGGCGAGCCAATGGTTAGCCTCAAAAGGTCGATCGTCAGATTTGGTTATATATGGCCGCACCTATTCCCATGATAAAAAAATAGCATATATGTAGTCGAATGTCAAGTAAAAAAACATGAAAATCACAGAATCTTCTAGGCGAGTTCTTGTTTGCCAAAACCGCACTTGTCGCAAGCAAGGTGCAGCAGAGGTACTAGCAGCATTTGAGAAATTGTCCCCCTCAGAAGTTGAAGTTGTTGCTAGCAGTTGTTTGGGACAGTGCGGCAACGGGCCGATGGTGTTGGTGCTGCCGGAAGAGGTTTGGTACAGTGGGGTTTGTGCTGAGGAAGTTGCGGCAATTACCGAGCAACATTTGCGGGGAGGAAAGCGGGTAGAGAGGATGCTTTACCGCAAGTTTCACGGGCTTTCTCAGCAGCCCTAACCCGGTGTTTAAGCAATTGCTATGTATGGCTTGCTGAATAATCGATCGCACGCAAACGAAGAGCTGGAGCGATCGATATATTCAAGATCGGTTAAATATAAGTTCTTTCTGTATCTATAGCCTTTATCACAAAGATGAGGTACGATAACAGCATTGTGTAAACCAGTTAAAAATATTTGATGATGTAACTTGACGCGATCGCCAACTAAGACTGCTTTGGCTAATTTTTGATAATTAGTAGTCTTGATAGAACGGAGAATAATTTTAAGTTTTGACCACAGATTTTCAATTGGTAAAAAATCTGGCCGTCGGGCGACAAGTCGATTATAACGCTGATAAAATAAGCCTCATAGCTCTTATCCCTTGTTGATAATTAGGTAGTTTATGTGGAGACAAAGACATTAATTCAACAATAACCTGCTAATTACTAAATATCGAATCGACCCATGATTAACCCCAAATTCCCCTATAAAAAGTGCTATCATTTGCATATCTTCTCTAATTTTGTGTTTGTATACTTAGATATTATTAAACTTGGTTTGACTTAATTTATATCCCTTTAATTATACTCTTCAAGTATGCTATAGCGATCGCAAAATTAATAATTAACTCAGTCGCTCACCTGTGAGATTAGTCCTTTCTAAGTTATATCCTCCATCCTTAAAGTCTCTGAACATCTCTTTAATTCCAAATCTTTTTGCACTTATCATCAACTGCGGCTTGTATATCTGCCCAGCCTGACGGGGCTACCTGTCGCCCCGTCATAAAATCTGGTAAATAGGTCGATAAGTATATTAATTTTGCCCTTTTTTTGATAGCTTTTTCCGCTTCTTCTCCCAAGTGAATGGAACAATTATCCATGACTACACAAGCCCATTTCCATAGTTTTTGTACAAGCTTCCTGATAAGAAAAGCTTCAAATGTAATTGCATCAGTTGGGTCTCTTCGATTAACCTATGTCAATATTTCCTTGACTGAGATTGCTCCAATTATTAATCCATTTTTGCCACGTTTCGTTGGTCTTGGGCCCTGGTCTATTTGACCTTTCAGAGCTCTAGCATACAACCTAACCATTGCCCAATTAACTCCTGATTCGTCAATGAATATTAAGTCTTTCAAAGCTTATTTTTTAATTTTTTGCCAGAACTCACATCGCAGGAGTTGAAATCGGTCGGTGTCTTTGCCCGAAGGGAAGAGAGTTCTTTTTTGACAGTAATATCTAAGAGTTTTATCATTCTTGCTCTTGTCGATATAAAGGAGGGAAAATCAAATTTTCCTATAAAGTTTGGGACGAAGTTCTTCAAGAGTTGCATCATTATTTTCTTCAATCAATAGGGCACTCGATGAGTAGTTGCTCTGCATTCAGTTTGCCTTTGGCTCCACATCGGTCAGTTCGGGGAGTAATGTTTTTTGTTTCACGATATTGTTTAATCAATTTTTGTACCAAGCTGAGGGCTACAGAAAAACGCTGAGCTATTGCTTTTTGTGAAATCGGTTCAGTCTGATAAGTATCAAGGATTTTTTGCCTACAATCAATCGAATAAGCTTTCATTTTTACCAATGTATGAAGAAGAGTATAAGTAAACCTGTTATGAGTCAACTTCTTCGTGCTGTCAAACAAATGCTATCATGTGTGGTATCGCTTTCCTGTGGCTTGTGCGTAACCATGTAATTCTAGTTGATTTGATCTGATTTTCTCTGTTGGATCCTCACGAGTGAGTGTCAGTGACATGATACCTCATATTTCTGAGAAAGACTATATATTGCTTTTGTTCAGACCTTCTAGGCACGCACACGCATCAATTAGCTGTTCAATATGAGAAGCGTTTCTTTTGATATATTGGAGTTGTTTTTTTAGTGCCTGTCTTCTTGGTTTTCGGGTGAACTGTGTTTTTTTTTCTACTGTTAAATAGTCTTTTTTTGCGAGATTACGGTAGGTTGTTGGTTTTTTATTGGTTTAATCTTTGATCTGTTTATACAGGATGTCTATGATTTTTTCTGTAGGGACTCTCGCTTTGTTTAATAGTCCTAAGTCGGTCGGATAGGTAATATCGACGCTCAGCGCAGCTTGCATTTATGCTCGACACCACGATTGGATGACTCATTTTTTGCGTCCGAATCCTTTTTTTTTCGGGTTTGACGCTTAGTGATTTCTCGCATTTTTTCAACCATTCGTTCGCCCTGCTTGATTAATTAGGTTGCGACTGATACGCCCGTCGAAAGTGTACTAAGAGTGAGGGGTCAAATGGTAGTTTATTACTGTAGCTCAATCTACCGATAAAGTATTGTAAATAGGGGTCTTCACGGTTCTGTTTTACTGTTTTCCGAGCGCTAATTAAGAGTTTGTATTTAATAATTAATGCCCCCAATGCCATCCCAAAGGATTTGGGTGGTGCACCATGAGTCTGCAGGGAAGTTGGCCGCATATTCTGATTCAAATTCAGACCACGGGATTATTATGGCCATTTTTATCCAACGGTTAAGGAGTGACAAGCTGCCTCCAAAGGGCCGTTCAAACTCGGATGGGGGGGCTTGGGGCAAGCTCAGCTTTTCTGTACGCGATCGCAGGTGGTGATGCACGGGTTTTGACCTATTCTACCTGTTTATTTTGCACTTTACCCTCGATTTCGCGCTCGCATAACCTAGCCCACGTCAAGTGCGATCAATATATTCCGCGAGCCCCAATTACCAATTCCGAATTACCGATTCCCAATTCCCTGTTTGGCCAATTCCCCCAACATTCATCCGAATCCCGCACCTTGTTCGTTGGCCGAGGTTCCATCTTCCATCTTCCATCTTCCTCATGACTAATGACCAAGGATTACCCTTCGGCTTCGCTGAGGGCAAGATGACCAATGACCAATAACTAATGACCAATGACTAATGACGGCAGGAGGGCCCGCACCCACCATCCACCGCCCCTACTGACTAATGACTAATGACTCGTGACTAATGACTTCAAACTTGTCCGATACGTTCTAGCGGCCAAAACCGCACTACAGCGCGGCCGATGATATTCTGCTGAGGTAAAAATCCCCATCGGCTAGAGTCGTTGCTGTTGTTGCGGTTATCTCCCATCACAAAGTATTGATTTTCAGGGACGCGATAAGGCCCCCACTGGTATTTAGGAGGTTCGGCAATATATTTTTCGACGAGGGGTTTGTCGTTGAGATAAACTAAACCTTTTTTAACAGCGACGGTTTGACCAGGTAAACCAATTACCCGTTTGATAAATGCTTGGTCTTGGGTAAAGCCTTGTTCTTGCAACTTTTGGGGCGGGACAAATACTACGATGTCGCCAGTTTTTGGAGGTTCGAGGTAGTAGGAGATTTTTTCGACCACGACGCGATCGCCCACGTGCAGAGTTGGTATCATAGAATCTGACGGTATGAAGCGCGGTTCCGCCACCAGCGCTCGAATCAATATTGCTAAACCCAAAGCAATAATTACGATTTGTAGATTTTCTCGCTGCGACTTCCAGGCTTTTTGCCACCAGGTTTCAGCCTGCACTTCTGCTACTTCTGTAGCTAAATTCTTTTTTTCCGATGTCATTGAATCCTCGCTATATAATTGCCACAAATTATCTAATAAGTTGTAGAGACCTTCAAATTGTATTTCAAGAAACAATCACCTCGAATATTCATTTTAAATGCTCTACAGCTTACCTTTGAAATATATCGCTGTTAATTATTAGACTGGAATTGCAACAAATGCAAACTATCTTACAATTATCTGCGTTTATTTGCGTTTGTCTGCGGTTTCCCTATCCATCAAATATTGACGTAATATCGTGTCCGGTCGATTAGCATAACAAAAACGGTTCGTAGTGCGGACTCGCATTCCGCAACCGAGCCGGACTCGCATTCCGCACTACGAACCAATTTTATCGTTGTCAATCGACCGTACCCAATATAATAAGTATCCTCTTGATATTAACTCTTGACACTCCCCGACTATCAAAGTACGGGGATTCTTAAGACATTTCTGTCGAAATATCCCGCGCAAGCGTGGGTTCCCAGGCTGACTACGTTTGCACTAAAAAGTGCGTAGTCATATCTCCTCAAAAATGTTTTGGGCGTAGACTTTCCCCCAGTCCGGGGGTAGGTTTTTAAATCTTGTCTGATGTGTTTACTCTACCATATTCATTTGTGAAGATGGATTTTTTATTTTACTTAACAATGGCAAAAAGCCGTCCTATAAGGCTTGCCCTGAGCTTGCCGAAGGGACAGGGTTTTCAACCCAATTTTCTGATAAAAAAGGTAGAGAATTAAAATTCTCTACCTTTTTTTTACGTGAAGATTTCGAGTTATTTGCAACTGCGAGATTGGTTATTTCA
Organism: Tychonema sp. LEGE 07196; assembly: GCF_963890365.1. Classification (NCBI taxonomy): domain Bacteria; kingdom Bacillati; phylum Cyanobacteriota; class Cyanophyceae; order Oscillatoriales; family Microcoleaceae; genus Tychonema; species Tychonema sp. LEGE 07196. Next base: position 23,923 of record NZ_CAWPRX010000070.1, read on the forward strand.
CAACTTTACTCGCCGCGCCCAACTCAATCTTACTCAGCGCCTTGGGGCAGCAATTCCCGCTTTTGACCTGGCAGCACCTTGACAATCCCGTCATCGCCCACATCCACAAGGGCGATGTCGCCGTCTTTGATGCGACCGGAAAGAATTTCCTCGGCCAAGCTGTCTTCCAACAACCGCATGATGGCGCGGCGCAGGGGTCGGGCTCCGTAGCTGGGGTTGTAGCCTTCTTCTATCAGCCGTTCTTTGAATTTCTCGGTCACTTCCATCGTGATTCCTTGTTCTGTCAAGCGGCCGAACACTTCTTTGAGCATGATGACGGCGATTTCCTTGACTTCTTCCCTGTTCAACTGACGGAAGACGATAATTTCGTCTAGTCGGTTGAGGAATTCTGGGCGGAAGTAGTTCTTGAGTTCTTCGTTTACCAAAGAACGGATGCGGTTGTAATTAGCATCGGCTTGGTTGTCGCTGAACTCGAAACCGAGGCCGCCGCCGCCTTTTTCGATGACCTTAGAACCGATGTTAGAAGTCATGATCAGCAGCGTGTTTTTGAAGTCCACGGTGCGACCTTTGGCATCGGTTAAGCGGCCGTCTTCCAATATTTGCAGGAGCATATTGAAGACATCGGGGTGGGCTTTTTCGATTTCGTCGAACAGCACGACGGTGTAAGGACGGCGGCGGACTGCTTCTGTGAGTTGGCCCCCTTCGTTGTAGCCGACGTACCCCGGCGGAGAACCGATGAGTTTGGAGACGGTGTGACGTTCCATGTATTCGGACATATCCAGCCGGATCATGGCTTCTTCGGAACCGAAGAAATAGGAAGCAAGGGCTTTGGTGAGTTCGGTTTTGCCGACGCCTGTGGGCCCGGAGAAGATGAAACTGGCGATCGGGCGATTGGGATTTTTCAACCCGACGCGAGCGCGGCGAATGGCGCGGGAAACAGCTTTTACTGCTTCTTCCTGACCGATTAAACGCTGGTGCAAGGTATCTTCCATGTGCAGCAGCTTTTCGGATTCGGATTCAGTCAGTTTGTTAACCGGTACGCCCGTCCAGCTTGCGACGATTTGAGCGATATCTTCTTCGGTAACTACTGGCGATGGGTCGGTGTCGCCACGGGCCGCCGAGTCGGTTTTTTTGGCTTGGGAAATAGCGCGAATTTCGGCTTTGATGGTCATTTCTCGATCGCGCAATTCGCCAGCTTTGTCAAAGTCTTGAGAACGCACCGCTTCGTCTTTATCTTTCAGGACTTGGCGGAGTTCCTTGTCAAGTTCTTTAGCTGCGGGGGGAAGTTGAGAATTGATCAGGCGGACTCTCGAACCTGCTTCGTCTACCAAGTCAATTGCTTTGTCTGGGAGGAAGCGGTCGGAGATGTAACGGTGAGAGAGTTTGGCTGCGGCTTCTAGGGCGGTGTCCAAGATTTTCAGCTTGTGGTGCTGTTCGTAGCGTTCCCGCAGGCCGAAGAGAATCTCGATCGTCTCGTCAACAGTAGGTTCGCCGACCATCACCGGTTGGAAGCGCCGTTCTAGGGCTGCGTCGCGCTCGATGTGCTTGCGGTACTCGTCGAGGGTGGTAGCGCCGATACACTGAAGTTCGCCTCTAGCCAAAGCCGGCTTGAGAATGTTCGCTGCGTCGATCGCCCCTTCAGCAGCACCCGCACCGATCAAAGTGTGCACTTCGTCAATCACTAGAATGACATTGCCTGCGGTGCGGATTTCGTCCATGATTTTTTTGAGGCGTTCCTCAAATTCGCCCCGGTATTTCGTACCCGCCACCAACAAACCGATATCCAGAGTTACAACCCGCTTTTCTTCCAGGATGTCCGGAATATCGTTGTTAGCGATGCGCTGGGCCAGACCTTCGGCGATCGCAGTTTTACCGACTCCGGGTTCGCCAATCAGCACCGGATTATTTTTGGTGCGGCGGCCGAGGATTTGAATTACCCGTTCGATTTCTTTTTGCCGTCCCACTACCGGATCGAGCTTGCCATCGACAGCCATTTGAGTTAAGTTAGCGCCGAACTCGTCGAGGGTTGGAGTTTTGGTGCGCGCGCCGCCGCCCGTCGCTGCGACTTCTGCGGTTTCGCCCAACATCCGAATCACTTGGGTGCGGACTTTCGACAAGTCTACTCCCAGATTTTCCAGGACTCTGGCCGCCACTCCTTCACCTTCGCGGATCAGACCCAGCAGCAGGTGTTCGGTGCCGATGTAGTTGTGTCCGAGTTGGCGGGCTTCTTCGAGGGACAGTTCCAGAACCCGCTTGGCCCGTGGGGTAAACGGAATTTCGACTGCTACGAAGCCCGAACCCCGGCCGATAATTTTCTCAACTTCAATCCGAGCATCTTTGAGATTGACTCCCATTGACTTGAGGACTTTAGCTGCTACCCCGGTTCCTTCACCGATCAGACCCAGGAGGATCTGTTCTGTGCCTACGAAGTTGTGACCCAGGCGGCGAGCTTCTTCCTGGGCCAACATGATTACTTTTATTGCTTTTTCTGTGAAGCGTTCAAACATGATTTATTCCCATCACCTGCTGCTATGTGCCCGTTTCGAGGTCACGCTCGCACAACGAGCGTTTTTAGTCGAGTGTTAACTCGTACTGCTTATTCTAGCGCGACTCTCCCAACTGCTCGGCCGCATTCGGCTGCGGTTGCAGATTCCAGGCTCATGTTGCAGGGTGGCTTTCAACTGGGAAGACCCAAATGGTGGCTGACCTACAACCTCCCCTAGACTGCAAGAAGATTGCTCTCCTCGGCCCGTGCCCAACCTACGACTGACTATGTATTGAGGATTCTAGCACAATCTTTTTTGGTCTCGCGCAGGCGCAAAATTGATATTTCTCGAAGTGTCGGGCTTTTTCTTCACAAAACTTATTTCTTAGAGGTGCGATCGATCTCAAGCAGGGAGCAAAGATTTGTCCGGGACGCACCGGGCCAGAAACCGAGTTTTGTTGCGAAAATATTTTGTCGCAGCGCATAGATTTCGATCGAAAACCCGGTTCCTTTAGAAGTAAGTTGGGTACGAGCGCAAGCATTACCCAACAGCGATCCAATAGCTGCAAGCTGCGCTAACGGCAGCAAACAAATAGAAGGTGTTTGAGTTCCTTTGTCACCACCACAGACAGGGTTGGGTTTCGCGAACTCAACCCAACCTACCGAAAATTTGCAGTTGCGCTTGGATGCGGCGAAGACAGCGCAACTACAAACCGATTATTTGCAGTGTCGCCAATTTCCGAGGAGTCTATTCTAAAATATTCTTGTAGGGAACTGCGACTCTAATTGCGAAGCCCACAAACCCTCAATCTTGGCAATCAATTCACCTCCAGACCAGAGAAACGTTTTAGTGATGAGGTTTTGCGCCTCAATATTCACCCCACCGATAATTACGCCATTTGCCGGATTGAAGCCAACAATATTGGCGTAATCATTCCCACCAGCGGCTGAGTACCAATTTGTTGTGGCATCGCCAATATAAAATGCGTTAAGAGAGCTACTGCTGTTGCCAATTAAATTATCTACCTCAACACTAGACAGGCTGTTGTCTTCTGAACCTCTTAATAAGTTTTGACCCGCACCACCTGTGAGAGTGTCGTTTCCCAAACCACCAAATAACCTATTAATACCGTTCCCACCTATGAGATCGTCATTACCATCTCCACCTAAGATGCTATTATTCCCATCCCCGCCATCAAGGGTGTCATTTCCCAAACCCCCGTAGATGGCGTCATTACCGGTGCCACCAAAGATAAGATCGTTCCCATTGGCACCATCAAGGATGTCATCTCCAGCCTCGCCTAAGAGCTGGTCATTTCCATCTGCTCCCGAGATATTGTCATTTCCATTTCCACCGAAAAGCGTGTCATTACCTATGCCAGCAGAGACAATATCTTTCTGATTACCAAGATAATAAGTATTGTTGCCGTTGTTGTTGTAATATTTTTGAAAATTCCCACTTCCTAGTAATAGGCTCCCTTGGTTACTCCCATAGATGATTCGGTCATCTATCCCGCCAGCAGCGTTAGCAGCAACGAGAAACAAAGGATTATTTTGAGCATCAACGGGAATCACTCCTTCATGCACTTGAGGAGAGACATCAAAATCCCCTTTATAGAAGTTTGGTCGAAACTGATGGTCGGCCTGCATGTCATTCAGGCCGAGAATATTGGTCGCTAAACGAGAATTGTCAGAGGCATCCGTTGTCACCAAATTTATGTAGGCGGTCACGACACGACTGTGTTGAGCAATTTGATCGGCGAAATTATTTGGATCGGTGCCGAAGTCAAACAGGAATGATTCCTTGGCAGTTCCAGCTTGAGCTTCATTTCCTGCTAAACTGCTGATGCCATTAAAACTTCTTGAAACCGCAGCACCACCAAAATCTAAGCGTTTGATTGGATCGGGAGTTCCTCCGTTTTCTAAGTATCCATTTGATAGGTCAGTATCGTAGCCATTATCTGTATCGTATGGACTCAGGAATTTTGCAGTATTGGATGCTGGGTCAAGGACTGTAACCGAACCCACTTGACTCCCGTAGGTAGTGAAACTGGCCGCAAGATCGCTGGCAAGGTGAGAACCCAGACTATTACCAACAATATTGAGTTCTGTGGCTGGTATTCCCCACTCAAGAACAAGTTTGTCTCGAACTGCTGTCGCCACCGGGGTAATCCACGAACCAGACCTGTAAAGGTCTCCTCTACCGATCCCTGCTGGTCCATTATTTGTTAGAGAGCCGCTGACTTGAGTCCAGTCAAGGGCTAAAACCGTATCATTTGGATTGGCATTCTTAATGACCGTCGCCAAAGTGGCATCATAATAATTGTAGGGATCTGTGAAACCAGGAATCAGCAGCCATACTTTTTGACCGCTCCATTGCTCGGCAGAGGGAATACCCAAGGGCGCGCGAATATTTATTTGACGCTGACTTGGACTAAAAGCATTGCTAGGTGGTCTGTTAGTTTCGCCACCTGTGACCAAAAACGGAATATCTATTACTGCCATTGTCTATTCCTCTAAAGTTAGGTTGGTAAAGATTATTACTTGTTTGCCTTTTTAGGCTTTCTCCACAAGTGAATTCCACCCAAGCCCAAAAAAGCCAACAATGAGGCCAAAGGGGAGGCGTTCTCCGGTACAGCAGTAGCAGGAGATTCGTTAATTTCTAAGGTCACAATCCCATTACCTCCACTGGCTCCATTTCGTAAAACGAAATCAAATCTCCCAGGATCTCCAAACATAAATCCGTTATTTCCACCCCAAACTCCGCCATCATTTCCCGGATCGACTTGGAAGCCAAATTGAGTTGGAAGTCCGTTCAAGAAATACAAAAGTGGATAGTCGGGAAATCCATCAACATCTCTGACCGTATAGGTAACAGGAGTTATGCCATCAGCAAAGTCCAGAAATCTAAAGTTAAGAGATAGCAGTCCCGATCGAGTTCGGCTTCCACGACCATTGATGGTCATGGATTCCGAGCCAACTTTGGTCAGATGAGTATCGTCGTAAGCAAAGTCACCCGTGTAAACACCGCCTAAGTCCCCACCAGTGACGTTGACTTTGATTGTGCCTCCTATTATGGCTGCCATAGCGGGATCTCCTCCAAATGTGGATATTAAATATGTTCCCAGGATAGCGGTCAGTCCATATTTTATGTTCATTAAATATTCCTGATTTGAAAGGCTTCACCCACTGCAGTGAGTTTGTTTTCGTTTGTAGCAGCAATTAACAAAAACAACATCTTGAGATACAGACTAAAGCTTTCTAGGGGTACTGTAAACCGTAAATTTACTAGAGTTTTTGAGCCAAAATTAGGATAGATTGTGAAAATATCAGTAATTCTATCTACGCCCCGCTTCAAGTTAGGTTGGTAAAGATGATTAATTGTTTCCCTTTCTCGACTTTCTCCACAAGTGAGCTGCACCCAAGCCCAAAAAGGCAAACAATGAGGCGAGGGGGGAGGCGTTCTCCGGTACAGCAGTAGGAGGAGATTCATTAATTTCTAAGGTCACAAGCCCCCCACCTGTAACAGCTCCATCTCGCAAGAAGAACTGAAATATCCCCGGATCTCCAAACATAAATCTGTTATTTCCATCCAAAACTCCACTCTTATTTACCCCAAAAACGTTGAAGCCAAATTGAGTGGGAACTCCGTTCTCAAAAGCCAAAACAGGGTTATCTGGGAAGTTTAAATCATCACTGGCCGTATAGGTCACAGGAGTTAAACTTTCCGCAAAGTCCAGAAATCTAAAGTTCAGGGATAGCAATCCTGGTCGAGCTTGATAGTCACCATCATTCATGACCAGGAACTCTGTGCCGACTTTGGTCAGATGGGTATCGTCGTAGGAAAAGTCACCAGTGTATACCCCCGCGAATTTGGGATCGGTGACGTAGGCGACATCGACCTTGACTTTGATTGTGCCTCCTATTGTGGCTGCCATAGCGCTCGCTCCTCCGAATGTGGATATCAAATATGTTCCCAGGATAGCGGTCAGTCCATATTTTATGTTCATTAGATATTCCTGATTTGAAAGGCTTCACCCACTGCAGTGAGTTTGTTTTCGTTTGTAGCAGCAATTAACAAAAACAACATCTTGACATACAGATTAAAGCTTGCTAGCGGTACTGTAAACCGTAAAATTACTAGAGTTTTTGAGCCAAAATTAGGATAGATTGTGAAAATATCAGTAATTCTATCTACGCCCCGCTTCAAGTTAGGTTGGTAAAGATGATTATTTGTTTTGCTTTCTCGACTTTCTCCACAAGTGAGCTGCACCCAAGCCCAAAAAAGCCAACAATGAGGCGAAGGGGGAGGCGTTCTCCGGTACGGAAGTAGGAGGAGATTCGTTAATTTCTAAGGTCACAGTTCCATTACCTGAAATAGCTCCATCTCGCAAGATGAAAAAAAATGTCCCAGGATCGACAAACATAAATCCGTTATTTCCACCCCAAACTCCGCCATCATCTGCCGGCATAACTTGCATCCCAAATTGACTGGGAACTCCGTTCAAGAAAGCCAAAACAGGATTATCTGGGAAGTTGAAATCATCACTAGCAGTATAGGTGACAGGAGTTAATCCTGTAGCAAAGTCCAGAAATCTAAAGTTCAGAGATAGCAGTCCCGGTCGAGCTTGATAGTCACCATCATTCATGACGAGGAACTCCTGGCCGACTTTGGTCAGATGGGTATCGTCGTAGGAAAAGTCACCTGTGTAGACACCCGCGAATTTCGGATCGGTGGCGTTGACGTTGACTTTGATTGTGCCTGCGATTGTAGCTGCCATAACGGTTGAGCCTCCAAATGTGGATATTAAGTATGTACTAAGGATAGGGGTCAGTCCATATTTTATGTTCATTAGATATTCCTGATTTGAAAGGCTTCACCCACTGCAGTGATTTTGTTTTCGTCTGTAGCAATTAACGAGAACAACATCTTGAGACAAAAAATAAAGCTTTTTTGCGGTATTGTAAACCCGTGAATTTACTAGAGTTCATGAGAAAAGAATTAGGAAATATTGTGAAAAGATTAGTCAAAAGAAACCGGGTTTTTATCGAATTTGTGGGCGAAAATGAAGTATTGTTGTAAAGAACCCGGTTTCTGGAGCCTCATGCGTCCGTGACTACCAACAAAAGAAACCGGGTTTTTATCGAATTTGTGGGCGGCAATCAAGTATTGTCGTAAAAAACTGGGTTTCTGGGGATCTAATACCATTTTCATAAAGTAGCGCTAGATATCACCCCCCCAACCCCCCCTTGGTAAGGGGGGGCTAGAACTTCATCTATAGCAAATCTTTAGAAAAATGGTATAACACTCAAAATTCAAAAGTATCGATCGCCCAATGTGAAGTTTTCTCTCTGCAACCGATCGCTAATTTGCACTTTTTCAACCGCCAAATATTCCTTAAATTCCGGTTTTTCCATGCCGCTGCGCCACATCACCAGAGCATCTTCTCCAGTGTCTTCGTAGTATCGTTTCCGCCTTCCTGCTTCTTTAAATCCAAATTTGTTGTATAGCGCCACTGCTGCTAAATTAGATTCCCGCACTTCTAAAGTCGATCGCTCTAATTGTCTGTCACACGCGGATTTTAGCAGCGCCCAAAGCAGAGCTTGCCCGAAACCCCGACCTTGAAACTCAGGATGAATTGCCAGCATGATAATGTGAGCTTCTTCTAAAATTGCCCACAAACAACCGATACCGATGAGAGTTGGGGGAATCTGTAGGGGCGGTGGATGGTGCGTGCCCGCCCGGTTTTGACTTGATTCAGAGTCCTCAATTTCCCATGTCCACAAACCCAATAAATCGCTGTTAGGACTGTCTAATTCGCGCCTGTAGCCTTCGAGCGTCCAAAGTCCGTCAAAACAAAGGCGATCGAGCTCGACTGCACTGTTGAGGTGTTCTGGGGCGAGATGTTTAATTTCTAGAAAACGCACAGCCGATTTTAAATTTTAGATTTTAGATTTTAGATTTGATCGTTACTCACTGCAAGGATGCGGAGTTCGATCGAGTCTCCGTCAGTCAGCCTGCTTGCGGAATGAATCTGGGGGCAACTGACCCAATTGCTTGCCGTCAATTGTACACTGGAAAAGACCGTAAGGATAGTTATTGCGCGATGGTATCAACTCAATCTTTCGGGGTGGAATCGGGACTTAAGTATCTGTCTGAGTCTCAAGAGGCTCTCTCAAGTCGATCGCCCAATCAAGAACTTTTACCGCTGACAGCCCGCGTTAACAGCCGAGATCGGCTGGAAATCGGAGGCTGCGAAGTGACAGCTTTGGTGGAGCAATTTGGCTCGCCACTGTACATTTTAGACGAAGAAACGCTGCGGGCGGCTTGCACGCAGTACCGGGATGCTTTTGCACGTTACTATCCGGGCGAAACTCAAGTGCTCTATGCTTCTAAGGCTTGGAGTTGTTTGGCGGTTTGCGCGATCGCAGCTTCCGAAGGTTTAGGAATAGATGTAGTATCTGCAGGGGAAATTTACACTGCACTACAAGCTGGCGTTAGCCATGACAAAATCTATTTCCACGGTAACAACAAGTCCCGCGAGGAACTACAGCTAGCTGTCGAAAGCGGCTGCATTACCGTAGCCGACAATTGGCAGGATTTAGAAACTCTTTCTGAGTTGGGAAAATTGGGTGTCACCAGTAAAACAGGCGGGCCGACACGAGTTATGGTGCGGTTTACTCCTGGAATTGAGTGTCACACCCACGAGTACATTCAGACTGGTCAAATCGACAGTAAATTTGGCTTCGATCCCAATTCGCTCGATCGAGTATTTAAGTTCATCAGCAAACAGCCGTCCTTATATTGTGTGGGAGTGCACGCTCACATCGGCTCTCAGATTTTTGAACTGCAACCCCACGACGACTTAGCCGGGGTCATAATTCAGGCCTTGACAAAAGCACAAAGTTATGATTTGCCTGCGACAGAAATTAATATTGGCGGTGGGTTGGGCATTCGCTATACTGAAACGGACGATCCTCCTAGCATTGACGATTGGGCTCGGACAATTTGCACCGCAGTGGTAGCAGCTTGCGAGCGGCACCAATTGCCATTACCGAAATTGCTTTGCGAACCTGGTCGATCGCTCGTCGGTACAGCCTGTGTCACCGCTTACACAGTAGGTTCTCAAAAAGTTATTCCGGGAATGCGGACGTATTTAGCTGTGGATGGGGGAATGTCGGACAATCCGCGTCCTATTACCTATCAATCAGTGTATCGAATCCTCGCAGCCGGCAAAATGCGCGATCCCTTAACGGAAACAGTGACAATTGCTGGAAAACACTGCGAGTCAGGCGATGTTCTGATTAAAGATGCTAAATTGCCAGAGTGTCAGGCCGGAGATATTCTCGCCGTTACGGCGACAGGAGCATACAATTACAGTATGTCTTCTAACTACAACCGAGTACCCCGACCGGCAGCGGTTTTAGTGAAAAATGGGGAAGTTAACACGATTTTACAGCGGGAAACTTACCAGGATTTGCTGAGGCTCGATCGCCTTCCGGCACGACTCGGAACTCAAAAGTAAGAAGTAAAAAATAAAAAGTAAAAGGTAAGATAATTCATTTGGATTTCTTAATGGTTGTCTTTTAACTTTTTACTTTTGGCTTGTTTAGTCACGCGATTGGAATAACAACTGTTCATGGTTCACGGGTTCGAGTGCATCACGGTTCGCGGTTCACAGGCGGTAGCGTTCGATGAACCATGAACAATCAACAATCTGGCTATAACTTTGGCCTCGTTGAGTCCTTATTGGTTCAGGCGATCGATATTGGACTGGTATTTACGCTGGCGTATTTGGTGCTCGTCATTGTCGGGGAGCGCCGGACGCTGTGGATGGTACGGGGATTTATTATTTTGATGCTGGCGACGGCACTGAGCAACTGGGCTGGATTGAGACTGTTGCACGTTGCGCTTAACAGCTTGGTGACAGGTTCTGCTGTGGCAATGGCGGTAATATTGCAGTCGGAATTTCGGCGATTTCTGGAACAATTAGGGCGGGGGGAAATTGTACAATTGTTTGGACGCGATCGCCGACCAACTCCCGCACCGGACAGCGTAATAGATGAAATTGTGGACGCAGTAAAAGAACTTTCGCAAAACCGCACGGGCGCTTTATTAATTGTAGAAACAGATTCTCCGATCGACGATCGGGATTTTTCAGTGCCGGGAGTCAAGCTAAATGCTGAAGTCTCTAAAGAATTGTTACAGACAATCTTTCAGCCGCAAACTTTGCTGCACGATGGTGCGGTGTTGATTCGAGCTTCGCGGATTGTGTCGGCGGGGGTAATTTTGCCTTTGTCCGATCGCAGCGCGTCGCGACAGTTGGGAACCCGCCACCGGGCGGCGATGGGGATTACCGAACGGGTGCAAGCTTGTGTGTGCGTGGTGGTGTCTGAGGAAACGGGTTCGATTTCTCTAGCGCAGATGGGAATGTTAAATCGACCTTTGACTAGCAGCAAACTTAAGGAATTGCTGGAAGCAAAACTGTTTCCGTCGGAGGGAGAAAGAGTTGTGGCTCCAATTCCGATCGGCAATTTCGGACGGCAGATAGGATTGAAGGGAGTGACACTGTTAAAGCGGATACTGCGCCGTTAGTTGGGTAATCGGGAGAAACCATGAATCAAGGAATTTGCTTGGAAAAGTTGCCGGAGGATCTACAAAAAGAACTACTGCCTAAGCACATAGCAGTGATTATGGATGGCAACGGGCGCTGGGCTAAGAATAAGGGGTTGCCGCGGATTGCGGGCCACCGCCGGGGAGCTAGCGCTTTGAAGGAATTGTTGCGCTGCTGCAAAGATTGGGGGATTCTGGCTTTAACGGCCTATGCTTTTTCGACGGAGAATTGGGGGCGGCCGGCCGGGGAGGTGGATTTTTTGATGAGTTTGTTCGAGGGCAAGCTGCGACAAGAATTGCGGGAGATGGTGGACGAGGACGTGCAAATTCAATTTATGGGGAATTTGCAGGCTTTACCGAAGTCTTTGCAGGCCGAAATCGAGCGTTCTGTGACGGCAACGGAGCACAATCGGGGGATTTTGTTTCGGGTGGCGACGAATTATGGAGGCCGCCAGGAGATTGTACAGGCTTGTCGGGCGATCGCCACTCAGGTGCAGGAAGGTAAGTTGCAGCCGGAGGAGATTGATGAGGTTTTATTTAAACGCTATTTGTATACTGCTGATGTTTGCGATCCGGATTTGCTGATCCGGACGAGCGGGGAAATGCGGTTGAGCAATTTTCTGCTGTGGCAAATGGCTTATTCGGAAATTTACATTACTAAGACGTTGTGGCCGGATTTTGACCGATCGGAGTTTCACCGCGCTTTGTCTGATTATCAGCAGCGCAGCCGCCGATTTGGTAAAGTGTAAAATCTAAAATCCAATTAGGGGCCCGAGAAAACGGCATCTTCGATGTCGTAACGCGAGAGAGAGTATTTGAAGGAGCGCTGAATGTCTTTACCGTCTGCCCCTGCGTCAATGTAGCGGACGGTGATTTGGTCGATATCGAGGGAGAGTTCTGCTTTCCAGGTAGGTCGATCGATCTGCCAGCAGTGGAGTTCTCCCCGGTCTTGCTGGCAGCCGCGGCTTTTTAGCCACTGCTCGATTTCTGGCAGCGGATGGTTGTACAAAGGAGTATCAGCGGAAGGAAGAGTCATGGGATTTTAGATTTTAGATTTTAGATTGGGGATTTGAGCGTTTAATTGCCGCGAATTAAGCCGATCGCGATCGCCACTACCAAACATCCGATTAAAGTAGTTCCCATGATAAACAGGGCGAATATTTCTCCTGGGGAAAGAGGGCGATCCGTGGGGTCTAGATAAGCCGAGTTAGAAGTTTTTTCACGCGATCGAGAAACCGGACTGTTGAAGCCTGGGGGCGACTGAATCACGTTCACGCGAGAGTAGCCTATTTTGAGGTCGTAGGCGAGGCGGCGTTCTGGGTTGCTGAGAGTGGCGTAGGCGTTGTTTAGCTGCTGAAATTTGGCGGTGGCGACGGAGGGTGGCAGGTCGGTGGTATCGGGATGGTAGAGTTTGCTAAGTTCCCGGTACGATCGCCGAATTTCGATCGCGGAGGCTGAAGGATGGAGTCCTAACAAGCCGTAATGACTGGAACCCAAGGGGGTTTTGCCTGGTGTTTTCTGACTTTTGTTTTTAGCAGTTGCCTGGTTAGGATTCACCTCAGCGCCTCTAGGCTTGTTATGAATACTTTTCAATCATTTTAGCCTAAAGTTGGGGGTTAATCAACTTCATCGATTGGGGATGTCACTTGCTGTGGGTTTGATATTTCTGACTCGCCGATCGATCTGTCAAGCTGATTCCGCCAGAATCTTTTCTCGACATTGCGGATATTTTCTTCATATCTGAGTCGTTCTCAATAAAGTTGCAAATACTTCAATTCATCATCTGGTAGTCATGTATAGTCAGAATAATTAGGGTTTTATTTATGGCCTGCTGAAAAAGTGAGAAAACAATACAGCACTTTGCTTAACCATTAGGTACAATATTAGAGGTGGTAAGAAAGAGAAAAATGAAACCCTACTCCCTAGATATACGTCAAAAGATTATTAACACTTACGAAGCAGGTAACACCTCTATTCGGAAAGTAGCAGAAAGATTTCAAGGAGCGTAAAAGTACGGTACAAGCACTACTAAAGCGAAAAAAAGAGACAGTCCACCGAAAAAATAAAGACAGGCACTGAAAAAATAACTCCAATATATCAAAATAAATTTAGATCGTATTGAACAGCTAATTGATGGGGATACGAGCCGAGAATATCTGAAATAAACAATATAAAACCTGGCTAGTTTTCACAGAATTATATCGCTAACAACACTGGTAATTTAATAATGATAAACAGAGGAATGAGGAGAGAATACTAAGTTTAAGCCAACACGATATTCGTCCCATTCTCAGAGGTAAAGCATCTTAAAGCGTACATTTTGGAGCTAAACTATCAGCGAGATGCTTTGAAGCATATGTGTTTTTAGACCGGATGAGCTGGGATAATTTTAACGAATCATGGGACTTAAAAGCACTCTTTAGAAGCAGATCATAGGTGCAGAGAGTATTATCCAGAGTCCGTTCATGCCGTTAGCGAAGCCCTCGAAGAGGATCGCATTTACCGTAAAGCGTGAAAACCGAGCATGGTGCAAAGAAAAAGGAATTAGAATCAGTGGGCCGCCCCTAGGAAGACCACCAGCAAACGTCAGTAAATCAAAAAAGAAGCCAGCCGCTTATGATGAAAGAGTTAGAAATGCGATCGAGGGAAAGTTCAGACTTGCGGAAACGAAGATTCGGTCTGAACCCTTGTGATGGCAAAACTTGATAATACATCTGGTACAGTTATTGCAATTACTTTTTTGGTAATAAACCGATGCTTCCTGGTGGCACCGGGTTTTTTGTGTGTTTTTATGTCTATTTGGAAAAAGAACGCCTATTTTTGGGTTGGAGATAATCTACAGTTATACTTGGGGATATAGATACAGAAATAACTTATATTTAACTCTGCTTGAATATATCGATCGCTCCTGTTCTTAGTTTGCGATCGATTATTCAGCAAGCCCTAATTGGAAATTGGTAATTCTCCCATCTCCCCCTCTCCCACTCTCCCACTCTCCCACTCTCCCCGTCTGCTGTACGGAAATTGCTACTGATTCTTGTGCCTTGAGGGGTAGGGACTTCCTCCGCCAACTGATAAAATAATGTAATAAGCAGCGAGACTTCCCGCCTCGATCAAAATTAGTTCAATATAAAAAAATTAGGAAAGCTATGGGATTTTTTGATTCAGAAATTGTTCAGCAAGAAGCCAAGCTGTTGTTTGAGGACTATCAATCTCTCATCAAACTAGGCGGCAATTACGGCAAATTCGATCGCGAAGGCAAGAAAATGTTTATCGCGCAGATGGAATCAATGATGGAGCGCTACCGGATTTTTATGAAGCGCTTCGAGCTGTCTGAGGACTTTATGGCTCAGATGACTGTAGAGCAGTTAAAAACACAGCTCAATCAATTTGGCATCACGCCCCAGCAGATGTTTGAGCAAATGAACTCAACGCTGGAGCGGATGAAATCTGAGCTGGAAAAACAATCATAAGGTCAACTGTGGACTGTGGACTGTGGACTGTTGACCTTATGATTGTGGACTGTGGACTGTTGACTAATGACTGTTGACTAATGACTAATGACTAATAGTTAAGGCCGCTCAAAAGCTGAAGCAGGTTTGAAACTTTCTGCAGGCACGCCTTGCAAAGCTTGGCTCATAAAATCGCGCCAAACAGGGGCCACAATTCCACCGCCAGTAGCACCGTAGCTCATCGGTGCGTAATTGTCGTTACCCATCCAGACAGCAACAGACAATTGAGGCACGTAACCCACAAACCAGATATCCCGTTCTGAGGAAGTTGTACCAGTTTTCCCTGCTGCGGGCCGCCCGAGTTGGGCAGCCCTTGCGGTTCCGTTGTTAATCACCCCTTGCAGGGCGCTGTTGACAGATGCTGCGGCCCAGGCGTTGAGAACTGGTTTTGGTTTGGGCGTATTGTCGAGCAAGACGTTGCCGCTGCTGTCAGTGACTTGGACGATAAATGTGGTGTCAGAATGCCAGCCGTTGTTGGCGAAGGTAGCAAAAGCTCCTGCCATTTCTAAGGGAGTCAAGTCAACGGCACCTAATGGTAAAGAAATTACCGGTTCCATCGGACTTCTGATGCCGAGAGTGCGGCAAACCTCAATTACTTTATTCAATCCTACTTCTTGGCCGAGCTTGACGGCGGGAACGTTGAGCGATGATTCCAAAGCTCTGCGGATGCTGACGGCACCGGAGAAGCCGCCGCCGTAGTTTTGAGGGTAGTAGTAGCCGTCGCCGTCGCGGTAGCCGACAGGGGAGTCGTAGACAATTGAGTCGGGGGTGTATTTGCCACTAGCAAAGGCTGCGTAGTAGACAAAAGGTTTAAAAGAAGATCCGGGCTGGCGGCGTGCTTGAATGGCGCGGTTGAACTGACTCTTTTCGTAATCGACGCCGCCAACCATTGCTTTGACGAAGTGGGTGCGGGGATCGACGGCGGCTAGGGCAATTTGACCTTCCTCGCGGCTGTAAAAAAGTCCTTGGTAAGAAAGTCGATCGTGCCACGCTTTGACGGTTTCTTCGGCTATGCGCTGCATTTTGAGGTCGATCGTGGTTTGAACGCGCATTCCTCCCTTGACTACTGCATCTCGCCCGAAACGCCTAGTCAGTTCCTGTACTACGGCTTGCGTGACGTAAGGAACTTTAGAGCCGCCAAAGGAGGTAATTTTGCCGAGCTTAATTTTTTGCGCTCGGGCGGCATCGGCTTCCGCCGCCGTAATCCATTTGAGCTCTTTCATCCGGTTTAAAACCGTTTCCTGCCGTTCTTTTGACAACTTGTAATTGACAAAAGGACTGTATTCTTCTGGGGCGGAAATTAAGCCGGCGAGCATGGCTGCTTCTGCAAGGGTCAAATTATTGGCTGACTTGTTGAAATAGCTTCGAGAGGCTGTCTCTACGCCGTACAAGTTGTGACCTAAGTAGATTTGATTCAGGTATAGTTGCAGAATTTGGTCTTTGTTGAGAATTTGCTCCAAGCGGATAGACATTACCGCTTCAGCTATCTTGCGACTAAATTTTGACTGGGGAGAGAGAAACAAGTTTTTGACTAGCTGCATTGTCATAGTCGAGCCGCCTTCAACGGTTCTACCTTTCTCTAGGTTGACTATGAGAGCTCGGGCTATCCCGCCGGGGTTGATGCCTTTGTGGGTGAAGAAGTTGCTATCTTCGATCGCCATTACAGCTCGTTTCAGGTTCGGAGAGATTTGGTCGAGGGGTACGACATCCCGGTTAGCTTCGTCGTGGATGCTGGCTAGGGGCTTACCGTTGATGTCGTAAATGTGGGTAGTTTCTGTAGGAGAGTAGGTTTGCAAGATGCGAACATCTGGCAAATTGCGGAAACTGATCGCTAGGCCAACCAGTCCGCCAGCGACTACGGAACTGGCTAGCATTGTGATGCTGAGTATGGTTCCGGCGGTCACTTTGCTGACTGACTGAACAAACTCGAATACAGGGGCTGAGTTTTCCGTATGTTTGCGGACTGCGTTAGTTGACACGTGGATTTCACTTCCTCACTCGATTTTGGGCTTAAGATTTGTAATTTTAGATGCGAACTCTGGAGGCTGTCAGTCGATTTTAGATTTTAGATTTTAGATTTTAGATTTACTTGCTGCGGATGAATTTGGGGGTTTGAACTGGAGTCTAAAATTTGGGGTTCGCCGCGACTGTTGTCGGGGGCTTGGTAGGTGTTTTTGGTCGGGGTTAGGCAAGAAAAGCTGGGTCGCTTTGGGATTATGGTAGCTTGATAAGTGTGTTTGTATGCGTGAATCAGTGAGTTTAACTGATTCCGCTAAGACCGGCAAAATATTATGGTTTCCGATCGCTCCCCTATGATAACTCCTAACCTTTCAGCGCTTTACCGCGGCATCAGCGAGATTTTTCCCGATCGACCTGATTCTAGCAACCCTGACGAAAATCTGGCCCAATTGCTGGCAAAAGTCGATCGCCCGTTGCGAGTCAAACTCGGAATTGACCCCACAGGGAGCGAAATTCACCTGGGACACAGCATTTGCGTCCGCAAGCTGAGAGCTTTTCAGGACGCAGGACATACAGCGGTACTGCTCATCGGAGATTTTACCGCAAGAATTGGCGATCCGACAGGGAAATCTGAAGTTCGATCGCAGTTGACAGAGGAACAAGTGGCGGAAAATGCCAAGACTTATTTAGACCAAGTGCGTCCGATTCTCGATTTTGACACGCCCGGACGCTTGGAAATTCGCTATAACTCCGAGTGGTTGTCCAAATTGGACTTGGCGAAGATTTTGGAACTGCTGGGGACGATGACAGTGCAGCAGATGCTCGCTAAAGAGGGATTTGACAACAGGATACAGCAGGAAAATGCGATTTACCTGCACGAGTTTCTGTATCCGCTAATGCAGGGTTACGATTCAGTGGCTTTGGAAGCGGATGTGGAGTTAGGGGGAACTGACCAAAAATTTAATATTGCTGTGGGGAGAGATTTGCAGCGGCATTTTGGGATGAAACCGCAGTTTGGTTTGCTGATGCCGATTTTGCTGGGGACTGACGGGGTGCAGAAGATGTCGAAGTCTTTGCATAATTATGTAGGTTTGTCTGAAGACCCGCTGACGATGTATTCTAAGTTGGAGAAAATTGCGGATAGTTCGATCGCCCAGTATTTTGAACTCTTGACAAATTTGCCGCTTGATGAGTTGCCAGAAAATCCGCGCGAAAAACAGAAACTTTTAGCTGTGGATGTGGTAAGTCAGTATTGGGGGAAAGCAGCGGGCGATCGGGCCCAACAAGATGCGATCGCGCTAATCAAAGGTGCGGCGGGACAAGCTGATGCTGTGGCCGAGTTTTCCTTGGCAAACGTGCAGTTTCCGGCTAAGTTGTTTTATATCCTTAGTGCTAGCGGGCTTTGCAAGAGCAGCGGTGAGGCGCGGAAGTTGATGCAGGGCGGTGGAGTGAAGTTAGAGGGCGACAAAGTTTCGGATGTTAACTTTACCTTTGAATCACCTGCAGAATTATGCGGTAAAGTTTTGCAAGTTGGCAAAAATAAATTTGTCCGCTTAGTGGATTGAGTAGGGATTTGTGAAGCGCCAAGGCCTGTTAACTTAAGTCTATAAGCCTGGATAAATCTCGCTTTGCTCCGAGGCAATATCCCCCTAAATCCCCTTGAGAAGACCCACTTTGAATGTTTCTGGTCTCCCCCTTTTTAAGGGTGGTTAGGGGGGATCGAAAGCCTAATAATCCAACCGTAGATAGGTACTGCGGTGGACGTGTTTGTTAACACAAATCGGTATGAAGTTATTACTACGAAAGTTACTATGCTCACAGATAAAATTATTGTTCCTTTGGATGTGGCCAGTCAAGAAAGTGCGATCGCCCTGATTGACAAACTCCCCGATGTATCTTTCTGGAAAGTCGGTTTAGAGCTATTTGTGAGCTCCTGGCCTGGGATTTTGGAAATTTTAAAACAGCGGGAAAAACGGATTTTTCTCGACTTGAAATTCCACGACATCCCGAATACTGTAGCTGGTGCTTGTCGGGCTGCAGCCAAGTACAATGTAGATTTATTGACAATCCATTCTACCTGTGGTAAAGATGCTTTGAAAGCCGCACAATTGGCTTTGGACGAAGGGGCGGCGGCTGTCGATAAACCGAGTCCTAAATTGATTGCAATTACTCTGTTAACGAGTTTGAATTCCCGACAGTTGGCTTTTGAATTAAAAATACCTTTAGAGTTGCCAGAATATGCTTTGCACATGGCATTGTTAGCCAAGGAAACAGGTTTAGCTGGTGCTGTTTGTTCTCCGCAGGAAGCAGAACAGTTAAGAATGAGTTGCGGGGATGATTTTCTGTTAGTTTGTCCGGGGGTGCGTCCGAAATGGGCCGATGGGGGCGATCAAAAACGCTCGATGACTCCAAAAGCGGCATTTAAAGCAGGTGCGGATTATCTGGTAATTGGGCGGCCGATTACAGCTTCCGACGATCCGGTGGCGGCTTTTGCGCGCATTTGTGATGAGATTGGATAAACACAGATGATCGCAGATCAAATCCCATCAGCGCTCATCTGTGTTTATCTGCTAACATCTGCGGTTGTAAGTCCGACTTTGGCGGTTAATGTTGCGACAAATTATGCTAAGAGTATAAGTGCAAGGGGGAATGGTTTGTTAGGGCGATCGCCCTGTCCGGTAGATTTAGAAGCTTTAGTCGATCGCCTGTTGCCAGATTTGCCGAGTTATGCTAATCGGGTAATTGCGCGATCGCACTTTTCTCCTAACAATTCTACACCGCCCGGTTACGTGTCCCGTCAAATAATTGTAGCAGGTCGCCCGGAGTTTCAACCGCTACCTTTAAATTTTGAAGATGCGCTTCCTGAAAATACCAATCAAGCTTTTATTACTACTTTAGAAACGCAGTATCTGGGGGGAAAGCGAGTCGAAATTCAGCAATATCACTGGCTGTTTTTAGCTAAAACCCCGAAGGGTTGGGAATTAGTAAAAATTGTTTCTCGGTTTGGTACGGCGGCGGATGTTAGCCCGTTGTTAGCGCCAGAGGGGGAGACAAGCGCAATTGCTGAGGCGATTCGTTTGTGGTTGCGAGATTGTCCTGCAAAGCCATAACTTGAGTTTCAAGCAAAGGGGGCGGGTTTTTGAGATTGTGGGTAAATATCAGAGATTGTTGGTGAAACCCGCCCCGATCAATCAACAACAAAAATTTATTGCTATTGCTATTTTAATTCATCCAATTTAGCCTTTATAGCCTGCATATCTTGCCACATAAACCATTTCGGACTTTCCGGTTCTCGGGAAGGATTTCGTAACAAGTATGAGGGGTGGAAAATTGGCATACACAGCCGTCCTTCCCATTCAATCCATTGACCTCGGATTTTACTAATTGGCCGCTTGTCGCTTAACAATCCTTTGAGGGCTGTTGCACCGGTTAATAAAATAATTTTGGGATCTAAAATGCGAATTTGTTCCAGTAAGTATGGTTTGCAAGCTTCGATTTCTTTGGCTGTGGGAGGGCGGTTTTTGGGTGGGCGACATTTGATGACGTTGGCTATGAAAACGTCGGTTTCTGCACTCAATTCTACGGATTCTAAAATCTTATCTAGTAGTTTGCCCGATCGCCCGACGAAGGGTAATCCGGTTTCATCTTCGTTTTGTCCGGGCGCTTCTCCCACAATCAAAATTGAGGCTTGAGGATTGCCGCGCCCGATGACGGCGTGAGTGCGGGTGTTGCCCAATTCGCAGCGGTGACAGCGGTTGCAGTGCTCGCCGATTTGTTCCATATTTTGATAAGTGCCCGGAGGAATGGGAATTTTGGCATTTACTGGGATTGAGTCGTTTTGGAAGGCGGCACTTTGATTGCTGTCAAAAAGACTGAGTTGCAAGTCGCTGGACATATATTTTACAATTAGAGAGATTTTGTTGAGTCTAGAGTTTATAGTTTAGATCGGGTTTTGTGATTTGAGATTGGCTAGATGCTTTTATGCCATGCGATCGGGCACAATTTCAATTTAACACTCGCAAATCTCACAGGACTAGCGACACAGAAACCCGGTTTTTCGGAAAAATATTGGTTTAGCCGCGAAGTATCTGCGAATAAACCGAGTTTCTGACTCTCAAATTTCACATTTTTTGTTGAGTTCGTACAGGCAGAAATATGTTGTCTAACCCGTTTTTTGACGATCGCGCCGATGCAGGCGAAAAACTGGCTGCTGCTGTTGAAAACGAGCTCGGCAAGTTGAATTTAACGGCACAAAATGCTGTGAAACCGATTGTTTATGCCTTGCCGCGCGGGGGTTTGCCCGTTGCTGTGCCGATCGCGCGCCGCTTGGGTTGTGCTTTGGACGTGGTTGTCGCCAAGAAAATTACTCGCCCGGATAATTTGGAATTGGCGATCGGGGCGGCAACTGCTGACGGCCATGTTCTCTGGCAAAATCAAAAACACCCAAGTTTACGCTGGCAAAAATCAGCACTCCAGCAGGCTGAAAATAGCGCTCAATCTCTGCTGGCAGATTTGGCTGCTGGACGACCAAATGTCAGCGCGGCGGGGGCTTTGGCGATTTTGGTGGACGATGGCATTGCCACGGGGATGACGGTGGCTGTGGCGGCGCAGGCTTTGCAGTCGCAGCAACCGGCTGCTTTGTGGATTTGTTCGCCCGTGGCCCCCCATGATTTGATGAGATTTTTGGCGCAAATAGGCGATAAGTCGATTATTCTGGAGACTCCTCACCCTTTTTACAGTGTCAGTCGCTTTTACGCGCAGTTTCCGCAGGTGGAGACGGCGGAGGCTTTGGGCTGTTTGCAGAGACAGATTGAGTGGCGATCGTAGGTTAAGCTAGAAGGCTAAATCTAAAAGCTCGATCGCTAGCTAACACATGAGACCTTGGGAATATTGGTTGAACACTGTGATTCTCTCTACTCAGCACAATCCGCCTCGGTTTGTTGAGTTGGTGATGTTGACTTTGGCGATGATTTTGTTGGGGCTGTGGAGTGTAACGTTGCAGTGGCAGTATTTAACGCTGTCTTTAAGTTATATAATTGGTTCGTCTTTTTCAATTTTGGTGCGGGAATATATGGGCCCGCAACCTCAATTTCAATTGACTCATTTGACTGCTTTGCTATTATTAATTATCAGTTTTTATAGCTTTGCTGAAATGATTAGATAGTTGATATTTTTTTTGAACGAACCGCGAAGCCGCGCGTCAGCGCTAGGATGCAAAGGAAGAGGAGAGATGATCGAGAGTTCAGTAATTATTCGCGATTATCCTATATTCTAATGCGGTTGATGCAAAATTATGCGGTTGCCGGCGGGATCGAAGGCATAAATTTCTAAACCGTGTGAGGCTTTGATAATTTCTCCGGCGGGCGGATATCCTAATGCCCAAATTCGGGCGATCGCAGTTTCGATATCGCTGACTTCCAAACACAAACTCATGCCTGTTTTTGCTCGATTTGCAAATTCGGATTTGTGGGAATCTTTGGGTTTGAATATGCCGAGTCGTAAGCCGGGAAGTTGAAATTCGGCATAAATATTGGGAGTGTAAGGATTTGGTTCTATGTCGAGAAATTTGGTGTAGAATTTGACCAGAACTTCGTTGTCGAGGTCTGCTAAAGTTACTAGGGCGGCGCTGTATTGGAAAGTCATGTAAATTAGATGGATAACTGGTAATTAACAAGTAAAATTTGCAACAAAAAAATCTAAAATCCTCCAATTCGTCCCACTATTTGAATTTTGCCTCGTGCATTGCCTTTGAGAATCACAGCTTCGCCGCTTTGGGGAATAATATCTGTAATTGCTGTAATATTGACTTGATGCGTTACCATAATAATAGCACCTTTTGTGTTGCGATTGTCAATAATTAATTTGCGGATTGTCGCTGTTTGTCCCGATTCTTTGCTGCTGTTGCTAAAGAACGAGTTCAGCGCCGGAAACGGCTCGACTTTGCCTAAATTTATCAGTTTTGCTGTTTCCAAACACCGGCACCACTGACTCGATACAACTCTAACAATTTTGATGTTGCGGTTGCGAAATTCTGCCCCAATTTGCTGGGCTTGGGTTCTTCCTTGTACTGATAAATTGCGCTGGCTGGAACAGTCGCCTAACTTAAAGTTAGCAGGATCTCCGGTGCCAGGGGCGATCGCGTGTCGCATTACCACCACCAACCCTGTATCTCCCCGCTGCAACAATTGCCATCCCGCTTGAGTTTGGGCTTTGGTTGCTGCGTCAGAAGTGGCAGTTTGAGTCGTTATGCCGATCGATAATACTAAAGCTAGCAAACCGAAAAACCATTGACCGTTGAGGTAAATCTGTGCTGCCATTGTTCCAGAACTTAGAAATTATCTTATCATATTGTAATACAACAAATATTTCTCTATGGAACTCACAAATTTTATTGCTCTGTCTGTCATTGTTGTCGCTGCGCTGGGGATTGGCATAGGAACAATGACTTGGGCTTACTTCGGTAAGGGCAGCATTTCTGTACTGTTTAAAGAACCAATTTTAAACTCGCCAGAATTTCCAGATACTGACGCAGGTAGCAAAGCTGCGGTTTATTTTCAAGCAGGAATTGAGGCTTATCAATTGGGAAATTATCGCAAAGCTGAAGATAAATTTACTAGCGCCATACAACAGGTGGCAACGGCAGAAGTTTACCACAATCGCGGTTTGATTTTTGCGAATTTGCGATCGGACGGCGAGGCGGTGGCAGATTTGATCCGTGCCAGCGAATTATATCAACAGCAGGGGAATATCCCCGCGATCGAGACGATTAAACAAAATCTTGCAGCTTTGAAGCAGCGCAAATTAGAACGAGAAAAACAAAAAGCTGTAGCGACATAAATTGCGGGATTTACGCAGAAACCGGGTTTTTTACGAAAATATTCAATTGTGCTTTGCTCGTTACTAGGAAGAACCTGGTAACGAGTAACAAAATATTCAATTGTGGCTTTAACTCTCGGTAATAAATCTGGTTCCTTCGGTATTGACGCGCAAGTTTCAAATTAGTGGGTGGATTCATTCCAATGAAACCAAACATATTTTTTACGTCTGTTAAACCCGGTTTCGCGATGTATCGCGTTCGATCCAAAATGTTGAGAATAAACCGAGTTTAACAGAATTCTTAAATTCTAACATCAAGATGTAACATTCTCGCGAAAGGCTAAATTTTTCTGGTATCTTCAATTTGGTCGATTTGAGAAATTAGCATTTCTCGGCTAGATGACACAACTCGATAATTAGTAATTGGATCGTAAGCTTCCCACTCTTGAGTGACTTCGCTATCTTGCCACAAAAACCATTCCCGGTAAATTTCGCCGTCGTCAATGTCGCCGCACAAATTAAGCCAATCATCTCCTCCCAGACTCTCAAAATCTCCTCCTACTAAGTCAATCCAAGCCGCTACGATACAAGATTCTATAGCACTATTATCAAAAGTAACTGCCGGAGATTGAACAGAGGTTTCGGGATAGCAAAGTGTGGATTTCATACGCTGTACCTGAATGTTATGTTATTAATTTATAAAAAAATCCTTAACGGTAGGGATCGCACAATGCCACTATCGGAACCTCCACAGTTTGTACCTCAAAAAATCTCGATCGCCCAAACGCTCAAGTGTTGATGGTGTATGACTTTAGGGCGCTTTGGGTGAAGCGGCTGCAGAGGCTAATTTGAGCCAATTTGCTAACTGGTACAGCACAAAGCACGCGCTGCGAAGCTATCCCGTGGGGAATCGCCCGAAGATTTCTGGCAAAGGCGATCGCCCGACCCGAAGCGCAGACAGCACGATTGCTAACTGTATACTTGGTAGGTTGGGGAGTTTCCGTACAGTTTTTGTGGTAAAATTAGCTGTTACCAGACTTTCGCAACCACAGCGCGGCGTTCTCAAAAGCTAAGGACGGTGGTGCGATCGCAACTTTTGATTTATTGTTAATTTGACGAGAAGCCCGATCGACCGTTAGGGGAAAAAATTATGGAAGCAACCAACCAAGACAGAATTATCACTCTGACACTCAACTATACCAACGGCAAACAGCAAGAGTTCGAGTTCATTTCGTCAGCAGAAAGGGTAGGAGAGCAAGCAAATTTAGGCACTCGCCTGCACAAATTCTTGACTGCAGATCCAATAATTATCGAATTAGCAGATAAACTTGTAGTTATCCCTATTCACAACATAGAAAGTCTTGAAATATCGCCGATTCCTTCCAAATTGCCAGATGGTGTCTTTCACTCAATGCGAGAAATCCAGAAATAGTTAAGCTGTTGAGCCTGCAAATTTAAATTTTAAGGCGGGCTTACCCACTTACATAGAGTAGAGTTTTAATCAACAGAAATATCCCAGTTAGATGATGTTCGATCGATTAACCTAATATTACTTCGCACGCGCGATCCGTTTTTGTTAGGGCGATCGACTGGATACAATCTTAAAGAGGCAGAAATTTATTACAACTAGCCCAATTTAAATTAAAAATAATTTATTGTATTGTTTGAAGTGAGGATATATGTTCGATGAATGATGAGAATAATTGCAGGTTTTGCAGACTTTAACATACCCTAAAAAAATGCTAGAACTCCACTGTCACACAACTTATTCCGACGGTACTCTCACCCCAGCCGAACTCGTAGCCGCCGCCGCTTCTTCGGGGGTTCGCGCCTTGGCTGTCACCGATCACGATACGATGTCGGGTTGGGATGAAGCCTTCGCCGCCGCTGCTTTGCACGGTATCGAAATAGTCCCCGGACTCGAACTCAGTACAGTGCACAACGGTCGATCGCTGCACATTCTAGGTTTTTATCCCGATGCAAATAAGTTGCGCGTTCCTTTGAACGATCGCATAAAAGGAAGATTGAGGCGATCGCAAGAAATGGTAGAAAAATTAGCAGCACTGGGATATGCGATCGAACTACCAACAACATCCCCAGGAATGGCACCGGGAAGGCCTCACATTGCCTCTGCGCTGGTAAAAGCTGGTCACGCCAAATCATCGCGGGAAGCCTTCGATCGCTGGCTGCGAGACGACGGCCCCGCCTACGTGCATTACGAGAAATTCTCGATCGCCGAAGGCATAGATTTACTCAAGAGTTGCGGCGCAGTACCGGTGTGGGCGCACCCTTATTTATTTCGCGGCGGCGCTGTTGAAGAAGTGTTGAAAGAATTAGTAGATGCGGGTTTAATGGGAGTCGAAGTATACCATCCCAGCCACAGTTCCAGCCAAATAAAAAAATTAAAAGATTTGTGTCTTGAATACGGTTTGCTGGTAACTGGTGGCAGCGATTATCACGGCCCCGAACCCGAAAGAAATGAAAGAAAAGGTGTTGAAACTACCCAATTGAATATGCTACACATACCGTTAGACTTGCTGGAACCGATTAAGGTTGCTGCGGCGAGTTTGAAGTAATAACTGTAGGCTGCGTCAGTTGAAACCGGAGCAGATGGGAATAATCAAGTCATTCTAACGCACCTTATAAGACCTCGCGATCGTTCTTTAGGGTGCGTCAGTTTATATAGCGAGTCAATCGAAATAATTAAGTCATTATGACGCACCCTACTAAAAACCACGGGCAATCAAACCAAACATAAATTAATGTGAAGTTAGCGAGGAATTTCAGTTGAGCTAATGTTAGGATAGCAATAACGTTTAACTACCCAGCGGAGCTGATTATGAGTGTAGAAGACAGGGCAAAGGCGATCGGCAAAAACGTAGAAGGCAAAGCTCAGGAAATTTTCGGTAACATCACCGGCAACAAAAAAGATCAGGCTGAAGGCAAAGCGAAACAAGCAGAATCCGCCGCCCGCCACGCAGCAGAAGATGCTAAAGATGCTGTGAAAAATATCGCAGATAAAGCTAAAAGAGCGATCGACAAATTGTAAGCTGTCGGGCATCTAGATTGTATTTTTGGGGCAGGCTTTCTGGTCTACCCCACAAGAATTTTTATCAAACTTGAATGTCCTTCGACTCCGTTCAGTAACCGTAAGATCGTGTGCTAACAAGTTTTCCGAACTTAGGTATAGCCTTTCTGTGCTCTCATATAAGGTACTATCCGGGATAGGGCATACCTGACTTTTGTGAGAACCGCTATCTCAGTATCGCAAACAGGGTGTTATAAAACTACAAAATCTTATAGTAATTATATCGCTGCCGCTGGCATCGTCAGGTGATTTAACCGGCGCTAGAACACAGAGTACACAGAGTCCGAGAATATATATCTGAATCATTCCGATGAAGAGAGGATTTGATATTACTTACCCAATAACGAATCAACATATTTCATCCACATTGATCGGCCTTCGCCTGCGCTTAAAAGTCTGGTTCTTTGGCTAAAAGCTCGATCGCCAATTCCATCCGATCCTTCCCCCGCGCCAGAAAACCTTCGCACTCCTGCAAACACTCCACAGCCACCGCAAACTGCTCGAAAACCTCTTCTAGTGGCAATTCTCCAGATTCCACCCGATCGATAATTGCTTCTATGCGATCGACCGTTTCCTCATAATTCCAGTCAGACTGGCGCAACTTCGACTTAACCATAGCATTTATTCTGCATCCAACACTTCTACAATCTTAACTTTCAGCACGCCCCGACTCAACCTCACGGTTAACTCGTCTCCCAATTCTAAACCGTCAGTTTCGCGGACAATCCTACCGTCAGCTTGCATTACCGCCGCATAACCCCTTTCCAAAACCGCCGCCGGATTTAGGGCTGCTAACTTTTCTTGCAATATTTCCAGTTTACCAGTTGCTTGCCGCAAAGTTCGCGATGTCGCAGGCAACCGTTTTAGTCGGTTTTGTAACTGTTGCAAATGTTCTGATTCTGTCTGAAATCTGGCTTTGACAACACTTGCTAAATTCAGCATTCTTTGCTGGTGTTCCGAGTAAATATCTGCTAAAATTGGTACGGCTTGGGCCGCTGCCGCTGTCGGAGTGTGGGCTCGTTTATCTGCTACTAAATCGGCGAGAGATTCGTCTCTTTCGTGTCCGATTCCTGTAATAATTGGAATTGCACAATTGGCGATCGCCCTGACAACTCTTTCATCATTAAAACAAGCCAAATCCTCCGCAGAACCACCGCCCCGCGCTAAAATGATCGCCTCGGCCCTACCATCCAATTCTACCAGCGCGATCGCCCTAGCAATCGCAGCCGGAGCCAAATCTCCCTGCACCAAAGTCGGCGACAGCAACACCCGCAAACCCGGATATCTCTGCGCTAGAGTGCGCTGAATGTCCCCCCACGCAGCAGCGCTATCCGATGTCACCACCGCCACAATTTGCGGGTGTGCGGGAATCGGGCGCTTTCTGGCGGGATCGAAGAAGCCCTCAGCTTCCAAGCGCGATCGCAATTGCTGCAACCGCAAAGCATCCAATCCTTCCCCAGCCGGTAGCGATTGCACAACTGTCAACTGATACTCGCCGCGATTTTTGTAAACCCGGATGCTTCCAAAAACCAGCAATTGCTCACCTTTTACGGGTAACTTCAATAATTTTTGCCGCTGAGAATTCCACGCCACGCAGCGAATCGCAGCGCTTTTGTCACTGTCGCAGAGAGTGAAAAAGCAGCCGCTGGCGTGCTGCGAAACGTTGGACACCTCGCCAATCAGCCAAACCGATCGCAAGTAGCGATCGCCCTCCAGCAACTCTTGCAGGTATGATGTTAGTCCGCCCACCGACAACGTTGTCTCAGGAAAAATTGCATTCATCTAACAATTTGAGATTTTAGATTCTAGATTTTAGATTTAGGCTACTATATTTAAGGGAATTTGTGCGGGTTGATTTGGCGATCGTATATTAGTTGTAAATAAATTAATGATATCAGATGTCATGACTTCGATGAATGTGCTGCGCCAAGAGGCTGCGGCGATCGGCATTACTGATGCCGAAGCGAGAAAATATGGCGACCTCCGCCATAAAAGAACTTGGTCTTTGGCGATCGAACATCATCTCTCGATGCAAGATTTTGCCGTTGGCGAAGCCCTCGAAGAGGATCGCGCAGAATCCGATTCTTCCCGCGCCATCAAAGACTCTCAGCCCCTTGAGTTCAAAGACTGCGGTATTCAGCTAACGGCGAATCTGGGCGAATCTCCATTCAAAATTGAGAACCGCACATCACCTCTGGCTTCGCCACCACAGTCAGGAAGCGCGATCGGACAGCCCAACAATTCCGACCGCCTCAGCCACCAAAACCGAGGCTTTAAACAAGTAGTTCAAAACCACATTAAAGCCTTAACAATTGCCTCAACATCCCGCACAATTCAGATCAATTCACAAGTCAGCAATTGGGTTTGTCCTGAGTGCTATCCAGAGGTTGAATCGGGTTGTCACCTGTGCGCCGGAGAAGGCTATATAAGCGACATTGCAGCTATTGGCTGGACACTAGCTTATATGGAAATGTTGGGCTGTTCTGCTCGCGAAATAGAACCCCTGCGAAACTTTTCCTCTTCGTTTAATATCCTGGAAATTAATTTAAAAATTTGTGTTGCTGTCAAAAAAAGTACCGAAGTTTTAGCGCGTACAGAAAAATGGGTAATTGGTAATTGGTAATATAGCCTTTTTTATAAAGATGAGGTACTATGCGGCCTAGACCAAACCGGGCATAGGGCATACCTCACTTTTTTGAGAACCGCTATATCAAATTATCATCAAATCATTTCCTATCGCTGACAAACAATACGGATTCTAGTCCTTTTAAAGCAAATTCTAAATCGTCATTGACAACCTGAAAATCGAATTCTCCCGCCGCTTCAATTTCCTCCTTGGCCCGCAGCAATCTCCGGGCGATCGCACTTTCGGAATCTTGACCCCGACTCCGCAGCCGCCGTTCCAATTCTTCCCAAGAAGGAGGTAAAATAAAAAGTCGCAAAGCCTCTGGAAACTTATTTCTAATTTGCCTTGCTCCTTCGAGTTCAATTTCCAAGATTACCCATTTTCCCTCACCAATGCCCTGTGTGAGAGCAAAATAGGGAGTACCGTAAAGATTGCCGGCAAACTCGGCCCATTCTGCTAACTCGTCAGCCTCAACCATTTGTTCAAAACGGCTGCGGCTGACAAAATAGTAGTGTTTTCCCTCAATTTCTCCCTCGCGCGGTGTACGAGTTGTGACGGATACCGAAAGACATAATTCGGGATGGCGATTGAGGAGCGATCGGACTAAGGTGCCTTTCCCCACACCGCTAGGCCCAGTCAGAACAATTAATTTACCGGATTTCATTTTTAGAATAGAAACTCGTAACAATTTAAGCTTTCGGTTACTTTATACTGTAAGTGCTCAAATTGCAACTGACAAACATCAATCATCCCGAACTTGACTGTCTTTACCGATCGCAAAACGATTAGCCACCGTTTCCGGCTGAATCGCCGAGAGGATGACATGACTCGAATCTGTAATAATTACCGCCCTCGTGCGGCGGCCGTAGGTAGCATCAACCAATTGTCCGCGCTCCCGCGCATCAGTAATTATACGCTTAATTGGCGCTGACTCAGGACTGACAATGGCAATCACTCGGTTAGCCGACACAATATTACCAAAACCGATATTAATTAATTGAATATCCATGAAAATCTTAAATTTTGGGTGAACGAGTAACTATCAATCCTTACTTATTATCATATATATCAAAGTTTTTTGACAATACAAAAAAGATTCATAACTCAAGTTTTGAATTTTTACCTGCTTTTTTTCTGTTTTTTGAGTCGCCGTCCCACCGTCTTTATCAAAACTTTAAAAAACTAGCGCTGTTAACCGCTTATATTAAAGATTTGGTAAAATCCAGGTTTTTTAGTTGCCAATAAAAGCCTTAGCTGTATCGAAAAAACAGCCCGTAAATATTGCAAAATATAAAGCTAACTTCTAGTTGAGGAAAAATTAAGTAGAATCACTGATAGATTACAGCAAATATTTGCAAAGGGCAGTTTATACTGAAAGTATTAACACTGATACTGCTTTGATGAGCCTTCAACCTAAGCTAAAACCGGCTGGCGATTTCTGAAGAGGGATAGCTGCGCCTCTAATACCAATTTCAAAAAATAATGCAACAGTATTCTTGTCCCCCCCCGCGAGCTCGGGGGGGCTAGGGGGGGTCGGAGAGTATTGCATGATTTTAGAGAAATGGTATAAATTGCATATTGAAATTGTCGAAAGGAGTGTGGGGTGTCGGGTGTAGCGTTGGAGCTTTCGGAGCGTGTAAATTAAATGCCGGTTAGCTGATGAAGTCCTGACTACAAACCTTTGAATTCAGGAAAAAACCGGGATTAATCCAGATACATTCACCCGTATTAATCCCGGTTTTTATATCGTTTCCGGCTGCATCGGAATAATAAAATCGAGTCAGCAGTTAACACTCAACCATTCAGTTTTTCGACCGCGAGTCAACAGTCAACAATCAACAGTCAACAATCACCTGACGGTACAACCAGGATTGATATTCCACAGTCGATTAAGCCGCAACTAAACCGCTGTGTCTTAACAAAGCCTTAGTGCTAGGTTCGCGTCCCCGGAAAGTTTTAAACACTTCCATCGGGTGCAAACTGCCGCCCAATCCCAACACAGTCTCGCGGAAGCGTTTACCCGTAGAGGCGATCGCATCTTCATCTTCCAAACCAGCCTCCTCAAACGCCGCAAAAGCATCAGCGCTGAGAACTTCCGCCCATTTATAACTGTAATAGCCCGCCGCATAACCGCCCGCAAAAATGTGTCCGAAAGCGCACAAAAATGCGTCTTCTTTCAGAGGAGGTAAAACAGTCGTAGTTTTAGCGATGCGATTGCGGACATCCGCCACAGTTTCGCTACCGCCCGACTGGTAGCGGTGGTGCAATTCGATATCGATACTGCTAAAATGTACTTGTCTGAGCATGACACTGCCGCTCATGTAGTGGCGCGCTGCTAGCAATTTTTGGTAATAGTGTTCCGGCAAAGTTTCCCCGGTTTCGTAATGCTTTGCCATCCCGAACAAAGTAGCCCGATCGTAACACCAATTTTCCATAAATTGACTGGGCAATTCCACCGCATCCCACTCAACATTATTGATACCAGAAGCCCCCGGATAGTCTACCGTTGTAAGCATATGCTGCAAACCGTGACCGAATTCGTGAAACAAAGTTTCGACTTCCAAAAAAGTCATTAAACTCGGTTTTCCGTCCACCGGAGGACTTTGGTTGCACACCAAATAAGCCACCGGCAACCGCGTGATGGTTTTTCCCGCTTCCACAAATTTAGCGCGCACCACGCAATCGTTCATCCAAGCACCGCCGCGCTTTTCTTCTGGGCGACTGTAGGGGTCTAAATAGAAATTGGCGATCGTATTTCCGGCTTCATCATCTATTTGGAAATAGCGCACATCTTTGTGCCACACAGGAGCTTGACCGTCCGCCGCCGTTACTGTCACGCCAAACAGCCGCTTTACTAATCCAAATAAGCCATCCAATACCTGCGGCAGAGCAAAATAAGGGCGCAATTCTTCTGCACTAAAAGCAAACTTTTCTTCCCGCTGCCGTTCCGACCAAAAACCCATATCCCAGTGCTTCAAATCCCCGGATTCCGGCGCACCTTTGGCCGCCGCAAACGCTTTTAACTCTTCTAAATCTTTGACAGCAGCACTGTAACTAGCTTGGCGCAATTCTTCTAACAAAGCTTCGACTGCTGCAACGTCGGGAGCCATTTTGGTCGCCAGACTCAATTCGGCATAACTGTTAAAGCCGAGCAAGGCTGCTTTTTCCTGGCGCAGTGCTAAAATGCGATCGGTCAAAGGCCAGTTATTCAACTCTCCACTGCTGGCTCTGCTGATAAAAGCTTTATACAACTTTTCGCGCAACTCGCGGCGAGTGCTGTGCTGCATGAAAGGGCCGTAACTGGGGAAGTCTAAAGTAATCCGCCAAGGGCCGTTTTCGGCATCGGCATTTTCTGCGCCGGCACTGCGAGCGGCTTGGGCTGCCAAACTCAACAAACTCGGCGGTAAACCGTCAATTTCCTCTTTGTTTGTGAGGGTGATGCTGAAAGCTTTGGTAGCGTCGAGGACGTGATTGGAAAATTGAGTAGTAATTTCGGCCAATTCTAATTGAATGGCATTAAAACGCTCTTTTTGTTCGCCTTCTAAACCCACGCCGGAGAGTTGTGCGTCTCGGAGAGCGGCTTCGACAATTCGCTGTTGAGCTGACTCTAAGCTGTCCCAATTTTTGTTGGCCCGCAGCGCTTTAAAAGCTTCGTAAAGCGGTTTGCTTTGACTGACTTTGCTCCAAAATTTTACTACTTCCGGCTGCACTGTTTCGTGGGCCGATCGCAATTCCGGGCTATTTTTCACCCCCATCAAATGTCCGACAATGCTCCAGCTCCAATTTAAACGCTCTCCGAGCTGTTGCAAGGGTTCTACTAAACCGCTCCAAGTCGGCTCTACAGAGGCTTCTAAGGCAGCTAGCGAGCCTTCTAGCTCGGTCAGCAGTTGGGTAATAGCGGGGACTACGTGCTCTGGGGCGATCGCGTCAAAGGTCGGCAATCCTTGGCCAATTAGTAATGGGTTATCAGGAATATTTACGGTTGCAGTCATTTAATTTTATTGTAAGAGGCTGAAAACAGGTGAACTAGACAGATTAGCTTTTAATTTTGTAACACAATTGTCGAAAAATTTGGACGACCGCCGGGAGATGGGGAGAAGAAGAGAGTGGGAGAGTGGGAGAGGGGGAGAGGGGGAGAGGGGGAGAATTAGGAAAATCTTCCTTATATTCTCCCGACTCCCGACAACTAACAACTGCTTTCCTGTCAACTAACA
Source organism: Tychonema sp. LEGE 07196 (assembly GCF_963890365.1). Taxonomy (NCBI): domain Bacteria; kingdom Bacillati; phylum Cyanobacteriota; class Cyanophyceae; order Oscillatoriales; family Microcoleaceae; genus Tychonema; species Tychonema sp. LEGE 07196. The sequence goes on from NZ_CAWPRX010000070.1 coordinate 57,237, forward strand.
ACTAACAACTGCTTTCCTAACAACTGCTTTCCTAACAACTGCTTTCCTGTCAACAGTCAACTGCCAACTAACTTTCTTGCGTATGCTGCAACTGCTTTACTACCGAGATTAAACGCTTGAGGTGAGGTTTCACAACTTCTTGTTGCTCGTGTTCCAAACGGTAGATTTGAGCTTGGACTGCAGACAAATCGGGAGTCGATTGGTGCGGGATAGCTTGCAGTTGGCTTTGCTGATTTGCCATGACTTTCTGGATTTCCAAGAATCGACTATTTACTGCTTCCCATTCGTCTTGGGTGATAGCAGTTTCTGTCAAGCATTTTGTCGCGGTTTGCAGTTTCTCTATCGCGTCTTCCACGGCTTCGAGATTTGCAGGTTGGCCGACGGATAAATCTTGCAGTTGTTGGCTCACTTGCTCGCGGACATTGAGTACGGCAGATGCTACGATTTCTTGCAAAGAAGCTACCGATTCTCCCAAACTCAGCAACTGCCGCTCAATATCTAGAGACTCGTCAAAGCCTTCTGTTCTAGGTAATGCAGCCATTTGCTGGCGCAGCGTTGCAATATCTCCTGACAACTGCTTCCGCAATTTTACAATTACCGTCACTGCCGTTTTTTCGACTTTATTTACCGAGTTTTGGACGCTGGCTAGTTCGGAATTTTGGTGAACCCGCACTTGTTGCTCGAATCGATATCGGTTAGCAACATTCAGCGACAAAGCCAAAGTGAGGGGCGCTACTCCGTAAAAAGCTTGACCCGACAGTGCTACCGCCAGGGAACCGACTCCAGAGGCCGCCAGAGAGGCGTATTCTGCTAGTTCCAGCCAGTGTCTTTGAGGAAAGCTTGGCCTTAAGTGGTTTCTAGCAGAGGGGTTTGGCTTCCGCACGGCTCTTTGGGTCATAGTATTTTCTCGTTGTTGGTAAGGTTGCGAGACTGGGTGAAGCATTGATTTATATCCTTTTTTCAGTTATATGTTTTAGATTATTTCGTGACACTCTTCTATTTTTACCTTATTAAGTAGGTTAAGGATAACTGGTATATTATTATGTATTTGGGATACCTAGGCGCGATCGCCCGCCATTGGGGCTGTTAAACGGTAAAACCCAGCGCGCCCTCTATTTTACAGGAGGCGGGTGCGATCGGGTTTGGGCGATCGACCATCGCGACAAAAGCCTATCGATTGTTAGATTTTAGATTAAAAATGCCACCTCATGAGGGCGATCGGAGTTTTGAGCCGTTCGGGAGTTGCATTTTTGTTCCTGCATTGGTATAATCTATTCTTGCTCAATTTGCCGGAACCAATTTACAGAAAAAATTGACCGATGAACTCAGAAAAACCCGAAATTGGCGATCGGCTAAAGTCTATTTTCAGTATCGCAATCTTTATCATTCTCGTACTCGCAGTCGGCTTTTTAAGCGTGAATTTTATTTTAGCTCTCTATGCAAAATTTGCTTAAAATTAGGACTTACCCACGGGTGCCATAAACCGTTTTTTTTCTAGAATATTTCGTTACAACCACAGATTCGATAAAAAACCCAGTTTCTTTAGTCTGAGGGAACCCCGCCACCGAGAAGGACACGGCAATGCCGTTTCCCTACCCAATTAATTGTAGGGAAACGGCACTGCCGTGTCCTGAATTTGGGTAATTTATCATAATTTCAACTGTAAAGATTGTGGTCTGGGTCTAACCAGACAATATAAAAAACATTTTCACTAAAAAATCCATGCACCCTACCGTATTCATTAGCAGATATTTGAAACTGGTAGGGAACATTTACTAGCGCAGCTTCATTGGGCATCCCGAAGCCATTAGGCTCAGTTGTATCTAGCCAGACAATTCCATGACAGCGCAGACTTTTACTCTGATTATTAATAATTTCTTGAGCTTTCAATTGTGACAAATCGCGCAGCCTTTTCAGTAAAGATGCTAGATACTTAGCATCTCTACCGCCAATGGAGAATTTATCTTTATCATCCTGATAGTACCGGAAGGAAAAACTAATTCCTTCGGGAATTTGGATAGTGACAACCTCTCTCCTTGGTGAAGATGGTTGACTGCGAATCTCTGTATCTTGTCTTTTTTTATGCTTCTTCGATGACACGGGTTTTGTAAAATTTTCTCATTGATTCCTTCGTAATAATAGCATGAGAAGGTTCATCTTTTGGCAACTCACCTCTAGCATTAATCCAAGGATCTTCGCGTCGCACCATCAATTCTAACTCATAAGCATCCCGAAAGAAATAATCATCGGATAACTCGTCTAAAAACTCTTGTACTTCTTCTGAAAACTCTGGTTTTTCGACTTCTTTCAGAATTGGCTTCCAGTCAAATTGTTCTTTGTATTCGTAAAATAAAGCCGGAATAGTCGGCCCGTGCACCCAAGCTTCAAAATCTTCATCAAACAGCGGTGTATCCTCAAATGCTAGATACCATGCTTGAGCGTAGTACAATAGTTTTTGTAGCTTGTGGTTGCTGAGATAGGAGCCGACATCATTGGCAAACCAGATGTAGTAATCTGCGAGTTGGGAGGCTGTTGTGACTGTAGTTATTGTGGTCATACAACTCGAATCAATAAGTTTTGTATTCTATGATAGCACAGTCACCACTCTTAATGATGGGGCGGTTGAAACCGCTTCTTGTCAAACAAAGTCTGCCTCCGCAGACTAAGAAATAAAAGGTTTATTAACAATGGTGCAAAATCTCCGTTACAATCCTTTGATATACTGCTTCATTACAGGTGACAAAGTATAAAGATTTTCCTGTTTTTCGATAAAGCAGCGCCGCGATAGAGATTGCAAGGCGTTTAGCAAATCTGATGGTGGTATTTGTCGGTTTTGTAGCAATTTGGCGAAGTTGACTGGCTGGTTTTCTGTCGCAAACAATGACATAACTTGTTTTTCTAGTTCGGAAGTGCGATCGTACTGCTGTTGTAAAACATCTTTCAAATCTTCGGGTAACAATATGGTATCATCTATTAATACCTCAGTCGCGCCGATTCCCAACTCTTGAATCAAAGTCGCCACGCTTTTTAACCAGAAGGGGTTGCCTTGGTAGCGGTGAATGAGTGCTTCGCAGTTATCGATTTCTACTAATCCTTTATCTCTGAGAATTTCTCCTGCGGCTGCGGTGTCTAAGCCAGTGAGTTGTAAGGTACGAATGGGAGTATTTTCGCTGGTGAGTTGAGGAACTTCTTTCGGCGGTTCCCAACCGACTAGCAGAAAGCAACTTTGATGGGATAATTTTTCTATTTGTTTGAATAGGGAGCGATATTCTTCGTATTTTGGTTTATATTTTCCTGCCAATTCGCCACTACAGAAAAGGTTGTGAATGTCATCTAAGACTATTAAACAGCGATGGTTTTGTAAATATTTAATCAGCGGTAAGGGTTTCTGGTTTGTTGCGGATGAATCAGGGTTTTCTGACTGGGAAAAAAGCTGTGTTAGGTTGGATTGCAATTTATCTATGGTGGGGAATTCGTCTAGTGTGTACCAAACTGCGTACTCAAACTCGTTTTTGATTTGTTGTACGAGTTGTACTGCTAGGGATGTTTTGCCGATGCCGCTGATACCGGTGAGGGTGATGAGGCGGCAGTTTTGTTGTAGAATCCAGGTTGTGAGGGTTTGGAGTTCGTGGGTGCGATCGTAGAAATTACCCAACTCCGGCATCTCGCTTAAATCTTGATGTAAAGTTTTGGTTGGTTTTGCGTTAGCTGTTTCCTGATTTGGTGGGTGTGAGTTTGGTATATCTGGCGGGTGTCTACCTTCTCCACAAAAACTAATATTCCTAATTTGCACAGAGTCTTGTGCAACATTTGATGAGAATAAGGAGAATTGCAATCTCTCTATTGCCGATCGGAAATTCTTTTTATTAACATCTTCTCCCAACTCTTCTGAAAGTATCGGCCATAACTTTGAGCCAACATCCCTCACATAACTTTCGTTACAGTGAATATCATCGGCAATTTTGGTGTATTTTTCACCTTGCATGGTACCTCGCAGAATTGCCTCTTGTAAGTTATCGAGGTGCTGACCGGTTTTGGCAAACACCATCTCGTCAGCCATTTTTAACACTTCCTTAAGATTCATGCAGTATGGTGGATGTTGTGATTTTCCGTATTATACCTAACATTTTCCAACATTTTCTGGCATTTACAAACATTTTTTACATAAGGCGAGTTGGAGTAGCCAACAAAATTGCCAACAAAATCCAGCATTTTTGGCTAGACAAAGCTTTGATTGCCAAGGAAAATAGGAGAAGTATTAAAGCGTAAATTGAGATATTTAACGCTTGCAGTTTTATACCTTGTAACAGTGTGTTAGAGCGCAGTTGCGTTCTCATTAATAGTTAGCTTGTTAACAGTGCATGGCTCCAAAACAAAATCGAAGATCGGAAAATCGTTGTCGTTATTATGTTCGGCGTGAAGCTGAACGTCGTGGTTGGGATCTGCGTCACGTTAGTAGCGGAGGAGATGTTTTAGAGGAGCAAGAAATTGAGGCTTATTTCCATAATATTGGTCTTCAAGGCGAACGCCCGGACTTTCTTTTCTGTTTGGTAAGTGATCCCACGATTATTGTCGAGGCAAAAAACGAAGCAGGTAAACTAAAACAAGCACAAAAGGAAGCAGAGGATTACGCTGAAAAAATCAATGCAACAGGTAAATACAGTATCAAAGTAGCGGTTGGTGCTGCGGGAGAAGAAGATAAAGGGTTTGAGATCAGTGTTTCTTTTTTGACTCATCAGGGATGGATTTCTCTCACTTCACATGGCTTCGCCCTAACTACTTTTCCAACCAAAGCAGAAATTGAAATTGCGCTGAAAACCGATAATGGCTCAACAAAAGTTAGTGTACCATCACAAGCTGAGTTTGTTGATGCCGCAATTGAAACAAGTCGTATTCTACGCACTGCGAAAATAGAAGCTCCACTTCGTCCTAAAGTGATTGGTGCTTTAGTTTTGGCTATGTACCAGGGACAAATTGATACAACTCCTACTAATGCGTTATCCTCAGTTAATACACTAGCTGAAAGTGCTATTAATGGCGCCCACAAATTACCAGATAAAAATAAACAACGACTCAAAGATGCTCTTCGTTTATCCGGGGCAGATTTTAATCGCCTTTCTCCTTATATTGGTCGAGTAGTCAATACACTAAAACGCCTCAATGTTCGCTCAGTCATACAAACGGATGCTGATTTTTTGGGAATGTTCTATGAAGCATTTTTGCGTTATGGCTATGATAACAATGCCCTGGGAATTGTTTTCACACCACGACATATTACGCGGATGTGTGCCGAATTAGTTGGAGTTAGTGTACGAGATCGGATTATTGATATTGCTGCGGGTACAGGCGGTTTTCTCGTTGCTGCATTTGATGCCATGATGCAACAAGCTCGTAGTGCTGCTGAAATTGAGAAGGTCAAAGATTCAATTATTGGTTTTGATACTAATCCGACTGTTTGGGCGCTTTCGATGCTCAATATGTTCTTTCGAGGAGATGGTAAAAGTCATATTTATAACGAAAGCTGCTTTGACGAAAATATATTCTCGATTGTAAATCGTAGATGCACTAGAGCGTTTCTAAACCCGCCGTTTTCCCAAGACGAGGAGCCGGAGTATCTATTTGTTGACCGAGCAATGGATGCACTAGAACCAGGTGGATTATTGACTGTAGTTGTATATGCTGGAATTTTCGCCGATATGGATCACAACGCATGGCGACAACGTTTTCTACTCAAACATAAACTCCTCGCCATGATTAGCCTTCCTGAAGACTTATTTTACCCGACTGCTGCACCAACCTCGATCATGGTTGCTGAAGCTCATGTACCTCTTGCCTCAACTGACAAAATATTCATGGCGCGAATTTGGAATGATGGATATGAAAAGCTTAAGGGTAAGCGTGTGGAACGAGCAGGCAATCAGATTGATGAGATTGTCAACCAATTTCATGTTTTTATGAAAGGTCAAACGGTGATTTCTGAATTAGTCACAGTCGTAGAAGGATGTGACATTCTCCCATGAGCAATATCGAGTGGAGTCCACAACAATGGCTACCTCAACCTAAACTCTCAGAACGCGAATTTGAACGTTTACGAAGTGAAGCTATGCGCGGCATCTTTGAAGCGGTGACTTTGATGCCAGACTTGGCTGATGTTGTTCTTGAAGATTTTGGGGTTGCAGATGAAGAGGATGACGGTAATGAATTACCTTATGGAACTCATGGAACACTTTCCAAATACTTCGACATTAAGAATGGACGCTCGATAGGTGAAAAAAATTACATTGAAGGCGCGATTCCCTATATAAGTAGTGGTGACTCGACCAACAGCATTATCAGCTTGATTGATCCTGTTCCAGAGGAGGTGTTTGAGCAAGGCGGCATCACGATTACTGCTTTTGGCAAAGCAGCGTTACAGCCCTGGTCATTTATGGCAAGGGGCAACGGTGGCAGTTCAGTTCGGGTTTTGTTGCCCAAGTACAAGATGAGCCTCAACGATTTGCTCTGGTTTGTGGTGCAGATTAACAGGCAAAGATGGCGTTTTTTCTATGCTCGGATGGCAATTAAGGGGCGTATCGCCAATCTAGAAGTCAGTGCTCCTCCCAAAGCTTTAGTAGACACTGGAAAAACCTTGTTTGAGCGAGTTAGAGTCTTTCGTGAACAGCTTGAAGACCTTGTACACCTCAAGACCAAGCTTCCAGTTTAGATCAACGTGGAAGTGCGATCGCCCGATAGCGCATCAAGACCGATCGCCCTTTCTTGTTTCTGATGACCGATCGCCTAAAATGAAAGAGCGATCGCCCATAAGTCAAGAACCCCCGCACACCATTATGACCATCAAAGAACAACTCCTCCAAGCAATCGAAGCTTTGCCCAGCACAAGGCTTGCTGAAGCCCTCACCTTCGTGACATCTCTCTCCACCAAACCTTCGATTGCATCTGCTAAATCCTTCCTCGCTCACCTCAAGACAATCGGCACTTGGTCAGGTGACGACTTCCAAGAATGTCTAGAAGCCGTCCAAAACTCACGCGGCGAAACCGAATTTGACTACAGCCCCAATCCCTTTGAATAATGTTTCTTCTCGACACCAACCATTGTAGTTATGCCCTACTAGGCAACACTCAAATACTCGATCGCCTCGCTAACCTTGGGGATGAGCCGATCGCCACCTGCACCATCGTCAAGGGTGAACTGATTGACATGGCGGCGCGATCGCAACAACGACAGGTAAATCTTGCCCTAGTTCAACGCTTCCTGCTTGGGCTATACATCTACCCCATCGACGAAACCACCGCCGAAATTTACGGCAATCTTAAAGCGGCAGTTTTCGATCGCTACGCCCCAAAAGACAAAGCCCAACGCCGTAGAACCAACATGACTCAATTGGGCATCGGCGAAAATGACCTGTGGATTGCCGCCGTTGCAATCCAGCATCAACTCACCCTAGTGACGGCCGATCGAGACTTCCAACGGATTCAAGCAGTTCAGCCATTTGAGTTGGAATCCTGGATCTTAACATCGCCAGAGTAAGGAGGAAGGATCTCGCCCCATCAAAACAAACAGCGATCGCCCTTTCTTGTTTCTGATGACCGATCGCCTAAAATGAAAGAGCGATCGCCCTTCACACCAAATACCAAACAGTAGGATGATTCTACGGAGTGCGATCGCCCTTTCTATCAACTCCTGAAAACTTGCACTTTTTCCTCCATATCCAATCCCCCTTCGTCTAAAATGTCAGCAGAAGACTTCCGAGCGATAAACTCATCTAACAGCTCAAAAAACCGATCGAGTGCTTTGCTTTCATCCTCTGAATAAAACAGAATGACGTTAGCCCAAGATTGGCTAGTCTGCAGGTTGAATCTTTTTCGTATCCATTCAGGAAACTGCATAAAATCGCTATCTTGTTTCGTTGGCTGTTCTCCTAACTCATATTTAGCAACGCTGTAACCCGATAAAAAAGCCTGAAGACAAATAATTGAATGTCGTCCCAAGTACATTGAAGGAGCTTTCTTAATTTTCTCAATTAGCGTATATAAATCGTGCATTTTTCACCTCATTTTTTTGAAAATAACTGTAAGTTTTGCTGCTCAAAATTCCTCTTCTATAATCTTAAAACTTCCCATACCCAGTTCCAGAGTAGGTGATGTTAAATTTTGTAGCCATTCCTGCCGATTCACGCCACTACAATCTATATTATCAAACACAATTTCCTGTTCGTCGATTGTAATTGATATCCCTTGATGGTAGCCATTAGTAGCAATTTGCTGCTGTCGTCGTAAATCATAAATCACTGACCAAGGTAGGTCTTGCCTTTCTAAATCCAGTTTAATCTGCTTACCATTTAGGTTTCTGATGGTCAAGAACTCTTTGATAGCCTGACTGCATTCAACACATTGAAAGACCCCATAGCGACTGGCAATTTTAGCGATATCTTCTCGAATTTCATCTAAACTACTCGGATCTAAACTCAAAGTGTAAAGTTTACCTCCTATATTTAGGTACAAGTATATCTCAAAATCATTGCCATTGAGCGGGCAGATTGCGTAGCGTGCGATCGCGCTCTTGCAAGGCTTGTCCAAGGGATCGCGAGATCCCTTCACACCAAATACCCAACACTGCGATGATTCTACCAAGTGCGATCGCCCATCAAAACTCATAGCGATCGCCGTTACAATCAAAGTATCAATCCTCGTGAGATGCCGCGATGACCATCAAAGAACTCCTCATCCAAGAAATAGATAGCACCCCTGACGAACTGCTTGCGGATCTTCTCAGTTTGGTACGATCGCTAAAATCCACTCCAAACCCCCAACTTAATACCTACGAACAACTGCTAGAACGAATCGACTACCTCGAAGCTATCATCGGCATTCGCAAAGGACTCGAAAGCTTCGATCGAGGTGAAGGAATCCCAGTCGAGAAAGCCATGACAGCGCTACAGCAGCAGTTCAACATTCCTCAGAGTCTATGAGTTCCTAGAAGTCAGTCACATTGACATTTTTGATTTTCGCCATTTTGCCCTAAATAGTAAAATACAGAAGTAAGCTAGGCAATTGCCAACCTCCCTCTTCTGCTTGAGAGTACAATAGATCTATGAAGTTTCAGTGGGACTCAAACAAAGCGATTAGTAATGCCAAAAAGCATGGTGTGTCTTTTGAAGAAGCTGTCACTGTCTTCGGAGATCCACTGGCTATTACAATTTCTGACCCTAACCACTCTGTAGGTGAGTTCCGTCTTTTAACGATCGGTCAATCAAATTTACAGCGCCTTTTTGTTGTGTCCCATACAGAACGAGAAGGTGAAGTGCGTTTAATCAGTGCCCGTTTAGCCACCCGACAAGAGAGAAAAAGCTATGAGTCAGGAACCTGAAGTAACAATTAATGACGAGATGAGACCTGAATACGATTTTTCAGGTGGTGTCCGTGGCAAATACTATGAAGCCTATATGAAATCAAGTAATGTTGTGATTCTCGATCCAGACGTAGCAGAAATATTTCGAGACTCAGCTTCTGTCAATGAAGCGTTGCGATTGCTGGCAAAAATTGCCAAGTCTGTCACTGTCTAGGTAGCGCACACAGCACAACAAATCAGAACCGAAAGTTTCCAGGTTATCTGTGCTTGCATAGGTGGAAAGCAAGGGGTAGCCCGATCGCCCTTGGCACCAAATACCAAACACTGCGATGATAGGACGGAAGTGCGATCGCCCTTCACGCATTAAGAGCGAGATCCCCACCAAAATAAAAGGCGGTTCCTATTATCTGTAGAGGTAGATTTTTGTGTGTCGATATATTGTGGATACCGATTGTATTTCACTGATTCTCTACAATCATCCGCAAGTCACAGCGCTCACCCACCAACCATACTAATCACTAATGACTAATGATTAATCACTAATCACTAATGACTAATGACTAACTAAGCCAAGAAGTGGGGAACTTGATATTCGCGACTTTCGGCGATCGCAATTTGCAAATCGCCCATTTGGGCATCCAACTCCTCGATTGTGCTTTGTGGCACCGACTTCCACTTCTCCCTAGTTTCCCAGCGGATCAACATCACCACCTCATTTTCCACCGCATCTACCCAAATTTCCTTACCCAAAAAACCGGGGAAATTTTTGAGTCCTGCTGTCCAAACTTCTGCATCTCGCAGGATAAACTGCTCCCACTTTTCGGGAGGTACTTTAAATTTCAGCCACTCAATTACCATATTAATTTTTCCTTTATCAATCAACCGATTTTAGATTTTAGGTTTTAGATCTTAGCATGGATTCTACCGTCGCACGGGGCGCTTATGGAGCATCTCCGGCTTGGGAGAAAAAGATGTTTTATGGAGTTAGTCAGCGGTGCAATAGACTTGAGTTGCAAAAGTCTTCTCTCGATCTTTTAACCGCAGATATCGGGCAGATGCAACACTGATTGACGCAGATGATTTTAGGGTATTTTCTGATTTATGCAATTGCTAGTCTATTGCCAAAAATTGGGGAACAGCACTATTAAATGCAAAACCGAGATTCTCCCAATGGTTAAATATGAGTTACGCCCAGAAATCTTTGACGCACTATTTATAACCGGTACAATAAGTCCAGCTTTGGGTGAGGCAAATTAATCGTTACCGATCGCAATTTTAACGATTAACTCAGTTCCCTGTCCCGGACGAGAAACACACTGCAACTGGCCGCCATGCTTTTCTACTACTAAATGCTGCGATATTGCCAGACCCAAACCTGTGCTCGTCTCTGGACATTTAGTGGTAAATAAAGGGTCAAAGATGCAGTCGAGAACTTCTTCCGTCATCCCCGGGCCGTTGTCGCTAATTGCGATCGCAACTTCGCTTGAACTTACCAAAAACGTCCGAATCCGAATTTCGGGATTGAATATTTCAGTTTCCGAACCGCCTGCAGACAACAAAGACTGACTTTGCACTGTACCACACCTTTGGGGATTTCTTCCTCCTTCTTCCAAAGCGTCGATCGCATTTGTCAACAAGTGCATGAACACTTGATTTAACTGTCCCGGATAGCAGCGGATTCGCGGCAAATCCGCGTATTCCTTAACTAGAGAAATTCCAGGTCGTCCGCCTTTAGCTTGCAGACGATTTTGCAAAATTAGTACAGTGCTGTCCAAACCTTCGTGGATATCTACAGGCTTCATTTGGGCTGCGTCAGTACGCGAGAACAACCGGAGCGATCGCACAACATCCCGAATCCTTTGGGAACCTACTTTCATTGAATTTAGCAGTTTTGGCAAGTCTTTTTTGATGAAATCTAAATCTAAGTCTTCCATCCAATCTTGAATTTCTGCCACCGGATCGGGATAATGCTTTTGGTAAAGCTCGATCGACTTCAAAAGTTCTTGAATGTAGCCCGTGGCGTGGCTGACATTCCCGGAAATAAAACTCACTGGATTGTTTATTTCGTGCGCTATTCCTGCTACCAACTGCCCCAGACTAGACATCTTTTCAGTTTGGATTAGTTGAGTTTGAGTTCGCTGCAAAACTAACAAAGTTTGCTCTAATTTCGCCGCTTGCTGCCGCAGGCGTTCTTCCGACTCTTGCAAAGCGAATAGAGATTGTTTGCTTTCTGTAATGTCTAATCCCACAAATACCGCCGCCGTATTTTTATGATATTTTTGAGCGACTATTAAATAAGTTTTATCTTCTCCTCTGATGTTTGTTATTACTTCTTGAGATGTCTTTTTTTGGGGACTGGCAAAAAAATCGTATACTAAATCGTTAAATTTAGGGCTTGTATCTAAAAAACCAACTTTCTGACCAGAAAATATTTCCGCCGGCATTTGGTAAGCAGTAGCTAAATGTCGGTTTACTCCCAAGTAACGCAAATCGGAACTTACCCAAGAAACTAATCCGGGTACGGCATCCAAGACAGCTTGAAGTTGCTCTTTGGCTTCTAAAAGCGCTGATTCGGCTGCGATACGAGCCGAAATGTCTCTGGCGATCGCGCAGCAGTATTCACAACCGCCGTATTCTAAATAATTGACTTTAACTTCGACGGGAAAACAAGCACCGTTTCGGGTTTTGTAAGTGGCTTTAAAAGTGAAGTTGCTTTGCTGTTTGAGTTTCTCCCAGAGTTCCGGCCAATCCGATACTGAAAACTGCGAATCGATGTCGCTAACTGTTAGGTTTAGCAGTTCCGATTCCGAGTAACCGAACAGATTACAAGCGGCTTTGTTAGCGTAGCAAATTTGACCTTCGGCACTTGTGAAAAAAACTGTATCCGCAGCATTTTCGAGGGCAATTGGAGTTAGTTTGCGTTTAATTTCTAACTGCGGGGTTTTGACATTTGAGGTTAATTTATGGTAGCAAGTTTTTGGGGCGAGTTCCTCAGCTATCTTTTCGGCAAACAGGATCAAACCGCCGATCGCACCAGAGCAATTTTTCCAAGGCAAAAATACCCATTTTACCCGCCCGCTGCCACAGCCTTCGATTTGTTCTGCTTCACATACGGGCGATCGTCCTGTCACAAACTCGCTGTATTCCAACACTCCAGTCAAACAAGCGCGAGCATTTTGTTGCCAATATTCCGGGAGATTCGGGAACAGTTCCCAATGAGAGCGGCCGATCGCCTCACCGCAGCCGAGCGCGCCATCTGTTTCCCAGCGACTAGAAACCGACAGGTAGCGCATTTCACAATCTACCATTGCTACGGAGTCGGCGGAGCGCTCCACCAACCGCCGAAATCGCTCTTTACTCTCCAACACGTCTGCCTCTGGGGTTGCTGGTGGGCGATCGAAATTTTCCCGTCGGCAGACCTTCCCAGCCTCCGACTTTGTTGCTGAACTGGCGAGTGTTTGCACGGTTTCGGATTTCCTCCATAACTGTCAGTCAATTTGAGTTTTGAATTTTGAGATTTTGGATAAACTCCACAGATGAATCACTGGAGCTTGAACTTGCTTCTAAAATTTGGGATGCCGCGACAGCCCTGCCGCAGCCTGTATCGTTTTTAGGACGGTCAAGTTAGAAAAATTCTGTTTCTGATTAAAAATGCTGTTTCCCTGATTTGCTCTCTCGGGTGATACCCTTAGAGGGTCTCACCCATCATTCATATCATTTTTCACGAAATGTGTCTATAGGTACTCAAAAAAATTTTACCTTAAATTTTCAATTCTGAAGATATCTTCAGAATTGTGAGGTTTGGTAATAAGTCCAGCTCGTGAAATTATTTAAATCTTTTATCAGTATTTTGTATTAAATTACACAAATTTTTGCGTAAATTCACTGGTAAAATCCACTCTCCCCTTCCGCAACATTGCAGGATCAAATCTTTCAGTTGTATTGCAAGTCATCAACACTACGAGTTTTTGCTGAAATTGAATGCCGTGTTCATCCATAACACTTTGATACAAAGTTCCATCCAGCAAACTCAAAATATGTTCAGTTTTGTTAGTGCGTTGGGCCGCATCGGTCGATCGATCTTGAGCCAAATTATCAGCCTCGTTAATAATGATACAAATCCGCTCCAAATAACTCGGCGGCACAAAATTTTCCACAGCATCGTGGTCTAAAATAAAAATCACATAACCCAGCGGCACCAAAATCTCCTTTGCTACCGCTTGCGTCCAAGCAGTTTTGCCAGTCCCCGGTTCACCGCTAACCAAAACAGCCAACTGATTTTGGTCGAGAATTGCCTGCTGAACCGTATCCGTAAAACTTTGAACATCCGCAGAAAACGTCCGAATAGGGAACTGACTGTGAACCTGTCCCACGCGGCTTTTGTACCCGCTCAAAATCACCGCCAAATTGTAAGTAGCCTTGCTAACGAGCGGCGCAATATCTTTACAAATCAGAGTGTAGCAGCGTCTTCCCCTATCGTAGCTGTCAATTTGCAGCCAACAGCCCCATCGCTCCCAATAAGCATAAACAGTACCCAAAACTTCCAAGCCTTCCCAGCTCACAAACCGCTCCGGCGGATAAGAAAAATGCCGCTCCATACAAGACTGAGTAATCGCATCCGGTTTCCCCAACAAATTCAGAACTTTAAAAACAGTAATCTCTTGCAGTTTGTTGAGAACGTAGTCAATGGGAATGCTAGCGCGGCTGACAAACTGCACCACCGGCGTTTCAGTAACTAAAACGTCTTTGGAACGGTAATCCGGGTAAACTGGCTGCGGAGTAATGTAATCCCAAAACTCATCAATTTCGTAGCGAGTATTTTCCGAGAATACATTTAAGATATTTGCCCACCAGGTATATTGATGTCGCCCCATTGCGTCGGCAATATCGCTAGCTGCATCTAAAGTTTTTTGAGCTAATTCAACCGGATCGCTCGATGCTAAATGCAGCAAGTGTTCCAAATCAAATTGACGGTAGAGAGGTCGCCAGCCAGAGCCGAGCAACCCTCGATTTTGAGGATTATTTTGAGTAAAATTGTTTTGGCGATCGCTCATATCTTCAGCACTCACTTATTGCAACTCCTACTTACTTTTATTTTAAAAGCTTCCGCGCACATCTTCCACAAAAATACTAGATTTATCAATTGACTTTGAAATAATTCGGAGGCACAAAATCTACTAACCAAACTTGGTTGTCCGAGCAGTAAAATGTACAGCCGTCAAGCTGTATTGCTGCGGCATCCACAGCAAAGAGTGTTTGAATTCTGAACCAAAGCTTCCGATTAACATTCCAATTTTTCAAAGTTCAAGCAAACAAAATTCTTTGACGCAGCTTGGTTTCAAAATTACCATACTCAAAATTAGTAACAAAAGTTACTCGTACTCGTCAACCGGTGCGCCCTACAAAAACTACTTTCGGACAACTCCGCCAAAAATAGCAAAATTTAGATAGCGCCAGTGACAGGCTGCGTCGGCAAAACCTGCTTCTGCAAGCCACTTTGTTTGCTCTTCCACAGAGGAAGGAATATCTTCTTTTAAATAGTTTTGAAACCAGGCTGCATCATCTTCTCCGCTGGCTTTCATGTACTGCCGCCACAAGTTTTCGTATTGCTCGGTCAGCTTGGGAGTAGCACCTGTCACAATGTCTCGAATTAGCAAGATTCCCTCTGGATTCATTGACTGAAAAAGCTGGTGAAATAGCTGTTGTTTCCCGGCGCTGTCTAGGTGGTGGATTGCTAACCCTGAAACTACCAAATCGTAACCGCTGCCGAAATCATCTTCTGCGAAATTTCCCTGCTGCAATGTCAGGCGTTTTCCGAAAGCTGACAAGTTAGTTTGACAAATTTTTAGCATATTTTCCGCCATGTCAAAGGCTAGGACTTTCGCTTGAGGAAATTCTTGCAAAATCAGAGCCGACAGTATGCCAGTCCCCGCGCCTAAATCCAGAACTTGTATGTTAGCATTGGTTTCAAAAGGTATTAACTGCAGTATTAAATCGTGTTGCTCGCGATAGTGCGGAATGAGGCGGGGAATTAAACCGTCATAATCAAATGCTCTTTGTTCAAATTCCTCGCGTACATAGTTTAAATTCACAGACAATTTTTCTCTACCTGTTAATACTTGAGTGCGTTAATGCAGTTGGTCGGGTCTCTTGTTCAAAATATACTACAATTGATAATACATAATATTTACAGGACTGTCAAGATGTAGAAGAAAATAATTTAACAGAAGTTCCCAACGATCGCCAGACACGGACTTTGTTGGCCATTCCCCTGCCAGTTATTTGAGAAATGTTAAGCTCCGACATCGATATGCTTGAGTAAAAGTGAGGCAGAATGCGGGAAACCCACGAGCATCGGGAAGAAGAAATTTTAAGGTAGATGCGACAGGCAAATTGTGAGAAAAAAGTTGAGAATTGTTACAAATCGCCCGATTCGGTAAAATTCGAGAAAATATGCCCTCAGATTGACAAAATTTTGCCCAACAATCAATAAAATCTGAAGTGACTC
The DNA here is from genome assembly GCF_963890365.1 of Tychonema sp. LEGE 07196. Taxonomy (NCBI): domain Bacteria; kingdom Bacillati; phylum Cyanobacteriota; class Cyanophyceae; order Oscillatoriales; family Microcoleaceae; genus Tychonema; species Tychonema sp. LEGE 07196. The sequence goes on from NZ_CAWPRX010000070.1 coordinate 73,094, forward strand.
CTTATTGGTGGATGTGCGGACGGCCGAATTTTAATCATGAACAGATACAAAATATTGCACCCATTTGCGGGAAAAAAAACAGTGATAATGAATCAGGATGTGAGTAGATTAGCTGTCAGTCGTCAGGGTAAAATAGAAGCAATGGAAATCCAACAGCGGAGCAAGAATAAGACCGATCGCCAGCAACCAAACGCGCCCGATCGCCCAAACCAAAATTATATGACAAAAGAAGTAGAATTATCGCTACAAGAATGTTTAGATTTTAAAGGAGCGATCGACCGAGCAGCACTGGCGGTGAGGACAAACGCCCGAGGAATTATCAACTACGTCAGCGATCGAGTTTGTAGCATATCTAACTATTCGCGCGCCGAGCTGATCGGTCGCCATTTCGGAATTCTCTACTCGGAATATAAGTCTTCGGAATTGATCAAAAATTTGCGGTCAACTGTTGCCAAAAGTGAAGTTTGGCAAGGAGAAATTAAGAACCAAGCTAAGAATGGCAGCGATTATTGGGTTTATGCAGCAGTAGTTCCGCTGTTGGATTTTCAGGGAAAACCCTGTCAGTATTTGGCGATCGGATTCGACATCACCGATCGCAAAGCCGTTGAAGCAGCCCAAGCTCAAGCCCACCAGGCAAAAGACGAATTTTTGGCGGTCGCCTCCCACGAACTCCGATCGCCCCTGAGCGCGATTTTGGGATGGGTACAGCTAGCCCGATCGCGCAAGTTAAACGAAGCCACTACCAGCCGCGCTTTGGAAATCATCGAGCGCAACGCCAGACTGCAGAACCAGCAAATAGATAATCTCCTGGATCTTTCGCGGCTGCTGCGCGGAAAAATGCAGCTCAACATCGGGCGGGTTCACCTCCCGTCTGTCGTCGAATCGGCGATCGACACCCTCAGCCCCGCCGCCCAAGCCAAAAACATCCGCATAGAAACAGATTTTGACCCCGCTGTCACCTACATTTTGGGAGATGCAGAACGCTTGCAGCAAGTAGTCTGGAATTTACTTGCTAACGCCATCAAATTTACCCCGGATTCCGCCCCCGGTCTAGTCGAAATACAGATCGAGTCTACTGTGTCGGGCGCGCTGATTCGCGTCAGCGACAGCGGTTGCGGGATTGACCCCAAATATCTGCCGTACATCTTTGACTACTTCCGCCCCACAGATAGCTTCCAAACCAAGGAACAAAACCGGCTCGGCTTGGGACTCTCCATTGTGCGGCAGTTGGTGGAACTGCACGGGGGAAATGTTTGGGGCAAGAGTCCCGGAATCGGACAGGGGGCTACGTTTGAGGTGCAGCTACCGGTGGCGAACAGCAAAAATGCGATCGCTCACAATGCTGCGCTGGGCGCAATGGAAAGTATATCAGGACAGGTTTCCAAACCCTTAGCGGGAAAGCAAGTGTTGGTGGTTGAAAGCAGCGCCGAGATCCGCGAATGTATGAAAACTGGTCTGGAAGCATTTGGAGCTAAGGTAACGGCGGTGTCTAGCGCCGGCGAAGCGATCGCCGAGTTGGAACAGTCGCGGCCAGACGTGTTGGTGAGCGATATGGCGGTGTCGGAAGCCGACGGCTGCGATTTGATCCGTCGCGTCAGAGCAATGGAAATGTCCCAGGACAGGGAACTGCTGCCGGCGTTGGCGCTCACGGAAGACCTGGGGGATGACGATGGATCGGCGCTCTCTGCGGGGTTTCAGAGATATTTGTCGAAGCCTGTGTCCCCGCATCAGTTGGTGAGCGCGATCGTCCAATTGGCTGGACAGAATGGATTTAGCTGCCAAGATTGCGGCGCGGGAAATGTCCGGGCGATCGCGCCTCCATCCTCGCCGGATTCTAAGAATTTTGACCGCACAATTGCTCCAAATAAATCAACAAAGAATAGACAAGAATTACCTTTGTTGCTGGTAGTAGAAGATAACAATTTTTTACTAGATTACCTTCAAAATTTATTAACTCCGTACTATCGAGTTGCCGTGGCTATAGACGGGATTGAAGGTTTAGAGAAAGCTAAACAATTACGCCCAAATTTGATTTTGAGCGACCAAATTATGCCCCGACAAAATGGACTTGATTTGCTCAAGGAGATTCGGAATACGCCGGAATTGAATTCGACTCCGGTAATCTTTTTGACAGCGCGATCGGGGATGGAAGCTCGGATCGAAAGTTTGGATGCGGGTGCTGACGATTATATTGCAAAGCCCTTTGACGAGAGGGAATTGCTGGCGAGGGTAAGAAATTTGCTCAGAACCCACACAGCCGAACAGCAATTGACCGTGCTCAACCGTCAGTTGCTGCAGCAAAAACGGCAGTTAGAAACTGTGAATAGATCTTTGCAATATTTGGCAACTTACGACAGTTTGACTGAGGTAAGAAACCGTCGCTTTTTTAATGACTATCTCGATACGGAATGGCGACGTTTGGCGAGGGAAGAAGCACCGCTGTCTTTGATTATGTGCGATATCGATTATTTCAAACTTTATAACGATACTTACGGGCACCAAGCGGGGGACGAATGTTTGCGACAGGTGGCTGCGGTTCTCCAGCGTTCGGTAAAGCGATCGGCTGATTTAGTTGCGCGTTACGGTGGAGAAGAATTTACCATAGTTTTGCCGAATACGGATATTGATGGTGCCGCTTGCGTAGCTGAAATTATCAACCAACAGGTGAGGGATTTAGAGATACTTCACGCCAAGTCTAGTGTCAGCGAATACGTGACGCTGAGTTTGGGTGTGGCTTGCTGCATTCCAGCACCGATGTCGCAGCCGGGGGCGTTAATTGCGATCGCGGATGAGGCGCTTTATCGGGCGAAAGCTGCAGGGCGCGATCGGGTTTCGGTTGCGGCATTTGAAGCATAATAGTTATTAGAGTTCGGCTGCATAAATATTCGCTTTTTTAACTGCAGATTTCCAGCGGATTAACACGGATGGACGCAGATAATTCAATTTTATCTGCGATTGAGTGCAATTGCTAGTTTATTATAAAAAAAGGTTTGCAGCCATCAGAGAAGTCCTTAAATCCTGGTTCGCAGTCAAGACTTCTATCTTTAAAGCAGAGTTAAGAAGCAATAGGAATCGTGCCGCTCGACAGAGAGTCAATTGAATCCTCGCCGAAAGAATGAAGCCGATGTCAAACAGTCAGCCGTTTCCACCCTTATGGTTGGCTGTGGTGAGAGAGCGAACTCTACCCAAGCGAAATTGTTTGGTTGAAGTATTTACGGCGTTTTGGAGTCGATCGTTGGTATCGATTTGTCAAGCAACAATTACATTAGAAATTACCTAACTTGAGAACTTCCGAACAGTCTGAGCGGTGGAGCGATTTAATGCCATTGATGAGTTGGCAAGTCTGGCTGGCTAGGGATTTAGCGATCGAGAATCGACTCACCAGAGCAATCTGAAGCTTATCAATTTAACTCGACTAACCTGTTTTGTGGCTTTTAGTTGATATTGGTACTGCCGCGAAAATGCCTAAACAAAGGGGAAAGTTCCCCGGCTGGGAAAAGGGGAAGGTACGGAATAAAGCACCGTGCTATTCCACTGTGAACAAACGGGTTTCAAGGGCGCAAAAAGTGTTCAATATTAGCTATTTAATCTTCTACCTTTTGAATTTTTGAGTAACAGCTTGGCTACTCTTTAAAGGCCACTACTTTTAGCTGCACTAATTTTTTAGTCTAAACTACGGTTAACCCGAAAGGCCCAATATCACGCACCAATCCCCGCAATCCAATTCTGCACCGCCTCCAACAAATTCTCTCCATCCGCAGCCAAATTTGTTAGCGGCAATTCCAGCGGTGTATCGGTAATCCAGGCGATATGAATTCCCATGTGAGTGTCGGCGAGTTTGCGGGTGAAAGACGAAAGCGCATTTTCGCAGGGGCACGAGTGCAAAATTAAGGCGATGTGCTGTTTTTGCAGGCGGTTTTTGAGTTGGGGGATTAATCGCTTGAATTCCGGGGCGTTGCGAATGGCGGGGATGTCTGTATCTGCGGGGAAGATTGTTTGATATAGTTGGGTACAGAGTTCTTGGGCGATCGCGCTTGCATCGGTTTCGCCTTCTAAGGCGCGAATGTTGAGGGACACCGGGAAGGTTTTATCGGTGGGCTGGAGTTGTTTGAGGAGTGTGGGGATATCTGTATTGTGTGGGTGGTTGTCTGCCGGTATTGGGGAATTGGTGAGTTGAGTGTGCCATGCTTGATAAAAGTCTGGGTAAGTCATATTTTCGGCGCAGTGCCAGATGACTTTGTAGCAGATTTCATAGCGCTTAAAATCGTTTTCGGAGATTTCGGAAGTTAGGCAATCTTTCAATCCTGAGACTGCGGTGGCGAAGTGTTTACCTTTCATAATTTCCGGTAATCTATATGGCGCTTCACTCCGCGTACCTTCATCACCTGAATTGCGGATTAACTCAACTAAAGTGGCGACGACAAGTGGGTTGTCTTTGTCTATTTTTTCTAAACTTTCTGCAGCTTGACAACGAATATGTTCATCACATGAATTGCGGATCAACTCAACTAAAACCGAGATAGAAAATGGGTTACTTTTGGATATCTCTCCTAACCTACCTGTCGCTCCCCACAGGATATCTTTATTTTGAGAACTAGATATCAGCTTGACTAAAGTACCTATAGCAACTGGGTGATTTTTTTGTATGTCCCCTAATCTACCTGCCGCTCTCAACAGGATATTTTCATCATCGCACTTATTTATTAGATTGACTAAAGCTTCGATGGCAACTTGCTTATCTTTAGCTATGTTTCCTAAGCACCATACTACTCTATCCCACTTGAAATCATTCTGAGTATTTTCCATTATTTCGACTAAAGCTTCGACCATCCCATTTGCGCTGTCTTTACCTATTTTATTTAATATTACAGTTGCAGGTATCAGGATCTTTTTTTCGTCAACAACTTTTATTATTTTAACTAATAATTCGCTTGCAATTTGGTTATACTCGTCTGTTTGTCCTAGTATATCTGCTGCTTTCAACAAGAGTAGTTGATCCGGCTCAGTACCTATTAACTCTACTAAAGTTTCGATAGCAACAGGGTTATCTTTACCTATATCACCTAAGCTATGTACGGCTTTTTGCCGAGTATATCCATCCTGAGAATTACGGATTAAATTGACTAAAGTATCGATCGCAACTGGGTTATTTTTTTCTATTTTTCCTAAGCTAGTTGCCGCTTTTAACTGAGTAGTTTCATTTGGATAACTCCCGATCAAGTTGACTAAAGCAGAAATAGCTTCTGAGTTATTGGTTGCTATTTTTCCTAAGTAATCTGCTAGCATCCAATGGGTACGTTCCTGCTGAGAGGAAGCGATTAACTTGACTACAGCAGAGATAGCTACTCGGTTGTCTTTGCCTATTTTTTCTAAATTTTCTAAACTATGACTTAGTTCTGCCATCAATATACCTCATATCTAATAATTTCTGATATCAACACAGCTTAATTCGACTAAAGTCGAAATTGCAACAGGGTTATATCTATCTATTGTACCTAAACTATACGCTGCTTGCCACCGTGTATACTCAGAACCAGAATTGCGGATTAACTCGACCAAAGTATCAATCGCAACTGGATTAGTTTTGTCTATTTGTCCTAAGCAATATGCGGCTTGTCTCCGAGTATCTTCATACTGAGAAATACGGATTAACTCGATCAACTGAAAGATAGCCCTTCCCCTATCCGTCTCTTTTAGTGTTTCCCTTATTCTCTCGGCCATTGGAGTAGTAATTGTCCAACTATGCGATTTTAGGTCATCAAAATAACCAAACCCCACCTTAACAATCTGCCGAACAATCTCATCAGCAAGACTGCAATCCTTAAACTCAGCAATCCCCGCAGCCGCTAAAAAAAACGCCCGTAATTTATACAAATTCCCGCACCCATCATCAAACTCAACCAAAGCCTTAATAAACGCTTCCTTCTTCTCCTTCCCTACCTCCTCACGCCCCAACCACAGCAAAATAACCTCCTTCCACTGCTTCTCAAAAATGCGATAAGCCCCCCCCTTGGTAAGGGGGGGTTGGGGGGGTATGATTCAAGAAAAAGTGCCAATCCTCAACCGCCAACGCCGCAAAATATTCCTGAAAAGTCGGATGGTAAAAAGCATAAATCCCCTCCAGCGTCTCCGCATCCCTCGCCACTAAATTCAGCCAACCCAAACGACAAGCCAACTCAAACTGCGATGCACCCATCACCCGATATCCCACACTTTCTCGCAACTGAAAGCGCTCCGTTTCATTTAACATCCCAGCCAGTGCCAATTTCCCCAAAGCCGCATTCAAATCCTGCTGCTGACTCCAATTCAAGTGCGGTTTTTTCCACTGATACAAAGTAGTCACAAATCGCTGATAAAGCTTAGCCTTAGTATCCGGCAAATCCCCATCTAAGGATTGCCAAGTGCCGCACAGCAGCGAACATCTCAGGGGATTTTTTACTAAGTCTCGAATTCGCTCTTTTCCCGATGCTGCTAATGCTTCCCGTAGCTGTTGAGAAAGCACCCCCCCAGCCCCCCTTGCTAAGGGGGGAGCAAGAGTTTCTTCTGTATTTTGGGTTGGGAATGATGGAGGAAGAGTATCCCCTTCTTCTCTTGCTAAGGGGGGAGCAAGAGGTTCTTCTAATTCTTCTCCTACTTGTTGAGAAAGCACCCCCCCAGCCCCCCTTGCTAAGGGGGGAGCAAGAGGTTCTACTTCTCCTGTCACCTCTTCTTCCACTCTTGTCCCCCCCCTTACCAAGGGGGGGCTAGGGGGGGTTCCAAACCACTTATCGATAAACATTTCCACTTGTTCGGGATAGGAAAATTCCAGAGTACGATAAGTGTCAAAAGTATCCAACGCAGAGCCGATCGCATCCCAGACATTCTGCCGACAACTTAGCACGATCCGCGCCCTTTGAACACAGCCGCCCGTCCTAATTTGCCGCTCAATTTCCGCCAAAGGATTACCATCACCCGCAGCCATCTCATCCGCCCCATCCAACACCAACCAAACCCCCTCGGCATTAAACACAGCTACAAAATCATCCTTAATATCCGCCGTCGCCTCAGCCTTCCCAACCCTCTTAATTGCCGCCAGCAGCCAACTATCAAATAAATAGGTTTCTAAATCCTTCCCCTGCAAATCTGCTAAAGACACCCAAATCACAATCGCCTCGGAAATTTCAGCAGCAACCCAATTCGCAATCCGCCGCAACAGCGTAGTTTTACCCGCCCCCGCTTCCCCGATAATTCCTAATCGCTTCCCATTGCTTTTCGGGCTGCTTCCTTGCTGGATTACTTGCTCAAGAAACTCCCTGTGTTCAAACCCTTGAGTAATTTGTTTTATCCTGTAAAAATTTAAATTTTCCTCAGCCGCCAAATCCTCGCTTCGCTGAGTCACTTTGTGCCGTTCCACCAATCCCAGCGGCAGGTAAACATCATCTATTTGATGGTTTCCAAAAGTTAGCCGATTGCTGCTGAGTCGCTGCTGTTCTTTCTCGTCTAAAATCTCCTGGCAAATAGCCCGCCAGTCAATCGGCTGGTAAACAATCCGGCTTTTTTCCACAATCTCCTCAAGCCAAGCATACATCTCTTGGGTTGTGCGATCAATCCGCGTCAAAGTTTGCCCTGTAAAAATCTGAAAAACCTTTTCATTTTCCTTGATTTCCTGAGCAAAGTATGCTGAAACCAAGGCAAATAAATCTTGCTCTAACTTAATTTTGTATGGTGCGACATCGCAATGTTCTAGGGCAACTTCCAGCAGTTTTTGCTTGACTTCTGCTACCCGATTCTGCTTTAACTCGTCTGTCGCAGTCAGCAGCAATTCTATTTCATCTAAACTTGCGATGGGAATCCCAGACGGGACTGTTTCTTTCTCAACATTGGCTAAATCTAATTTTAGCTGTTCTAGCTTTCGTTTCAACCAATCACAATCCCTACGCCTCTCTTGCAGCGAATAGCTAAAACTTTCTCGGTTAACGCTATTTTTCGGATCGATTTCCTGTTTGCATTCTGAGGCGATTTGTTGCTGAGCTTTCAGGAAAGATGTTTTTAGGGATTTTTCTAAATCGTGATTGACAATTTTACCGTTTCGTGATATCTTTTTTATCCCGGTCAAACAGAGGTGCTTTGCTGCATCGTTGGCTTGAGTCCCCAGGATGGCTTGCCAAACAACTGTGAAAAGCCCTCCCAGTAGTACCGCTGCATCTATCATTTGACGGTTCTCCTAATTTCCGGTTTGGAGCGGGTTAGTTTGATTGTAGGCGACTTTGGTTGCGATCGATTGATGCCACAGGTGCGGATATTTGAGATTTTCCATGTTTGGTTAGGGATTTTCGCTCGCCGACGCACCCTAGGACTAAATATTCATAGAAATTCACGGTTTTTAGGAGTTTCCCTAACCAACAATTTATGGTGAAAATGAATCATCTCAAAAACCCGCACCAACCACAAGTAATTAAAATGTACGATTAATTAATTGGGTAAGATGTTGATAAGTAATTGGACACAATTAATTACACACTGATTTTTTGCTGATTCTTTACTAGACAAGGCTTGCAGCCCAGAGTTTTGTGTAATTAATTGTGTCTTACTACTTATGAATTGATCGTGTGGTGGGGGCAACTTTTTGGTATTTTACGTGGATTTGTGAGATGTCGCCGAGCCAGCCCCGACAAGTTTTTGGGATGTTTTTATGATAGGGAAACGGCACTGTAGATTCTTAATTTGGGGACTGTTGTTTATCCGATTTAAAACTGCTACAATCTCTACCAAATGCTCGATCGCCCAACAGCACCTATTTTTCCATGATTTCCACAAAATCTTCAATCATCACATCAAAGGTGCGAGCCAACTTGTACACTGCCGCAAAATCAACCATCGCCATGCCCTGAGATCGGGCATAATTGCTAATCGTACTGTAGCCCACGCCCGATCGCTCGGCAACCTCCTTGAGCGTCCATCCCTTCTGGGCCGCCAACTCTCTAACCCGCAACCTGACTAAGCCTTTGCTCATATTCAGTATTTACAAAATTTTGGATTTAGTATATTGTATCAAAAGGCGATCGGTCAGTCAGTCGATTTTAGATTTTAGATTGATTTCACACAGGAATCTACGATCGGGAACAAGCATCTAAAATTTGGGGCTGTTAGCTGCGGGAGTCGGGGCTTGTATCCGTTTTGTGGCTGAGTCAGCGAAACTAAAGTCGATCGCCAGTTAAAATTAATTCCGACAGATAATTTCTGTCACTCGCACCTAACAGATAGATTTACCTACCACTAGGATATGCAGCTACAATGATATCAGACAATCAGTTAAGATCGTTAGCGATCGGCACATCAAAAATTATTCACAAATCGTCAGTCGTCAATCCGCGATCGAGATTTGTCACCGAAGAAACAGTAGCGCTTTTATTCAACATCACACCAGACCAAATTTACCGAATCGAATGCTGTCACAACATGGTGTACGTACACGCCAAAGGCCTCAGTAGATTCGTCAGCTACGCCGATTTCCCCCCAATCTTAGAAGTAAAACCAGCCTGCGCTCAAGATTTTCTCGGATGGTACAAACGCTGGAAACGCACCCAAGCACCAGAATTTTGGACTAAATTTTATACGTACAACTTCAAAGCCGCTGTTTCAGTTGACAGCTTGCTGGAATGGGGTAAATTAGTCGCTACAGTTAAATCGGTAATTTCAGCCTCAGCACTGCAACAACTACGCGATGTTTACGCTCAAGAAAAAACATTAATGGAAAGTTTCTAAAGCAGGCGCGTCGAGTAAACCCGCGATTGTTCGCCACCTTTGATTTCTGTAGGGGCGGTGTTCCAGTGCCCGCCCTATTGTTCTCTTTCGGATCTTCGAGTAAATGTAAGGTGCGCTGCGGCGCACCCTACAGGATAGAGATTATCCTCAAAACTCTTTCTTATCTTCCAATTCCCACATATTGGAAACCAGCCGCTTCTAAAACCTTCTTATCTAAGAAATTGCGGCCGTCAATCATCACCGCATGATCCATCAACTTCGCCATTTTTTCATAATCTAAACTGCGAAACTGTTCCCAATCAGTCACCAACACCAAAGCATCGCAACCGTCAGCCAATCTTTCAGGATCTGTTTCTACCAAAACTCCCGACAAACCGTGACGCATCCCAGTTTGAGAAACAATCGGATCGTAAGCTTTAACTTTCGCTCCCAATCGGTTCAAATTGTCGATTAAATTCAGCGAAGGAGCATCCCGCAAATCGTCAGTATCCGGCTTAAAAGTCAAACCCAAAAGTCCGACTGTTTTACCTTTAAGAATCTTCAAAACTTGCTGCAATTTCTCAATAGCAATCAAGCGCTGGCGTTCGTTAACTTCCACCGCCGCCCTGAGCAAATGCGCCTCATAGCCGTAATCCTCAGCAGTGTGAACTAAAGCTGAAACATCTTTGGGGAAACAAGAACCGCCCCAACCGATGCCGGCTTGCAGAAATTTGCCGCCAATCCGCGAATCTAAACCGATACCTTTGGCTACTTGGGTAACATCTGCACCAACGCGATCGCAAATATTAGCTACTTCATTAATAAAGCTAATCTTCGTCGCCAAAAAAGCATTAGCTGCATACTTAATCATCTCCGCCGAACTGATATCTGTCGTCACGACAGGTACTGCCGCCAATGACTGATTTTCGGCAAACTTGCGATCGACAATCGGCTTGTACAACTCTAGCATCATATCAATAGCTCGCTGAGAGTTGCTGCCGAGAACAATGCGATCGGGATTAAACGTATCGAAAACAGCGCAGCCCTCCCGCAAAAACTCTGGATTGCTAACCACATCAAATTGCACGCCAGTTTTTGCTGCTACTTCCTCACCAGTAGCCCCATCACCGCTTTGAGGTTTTTGACGTTCAGCCAAACCATCTAATACAATCCTCCGCACCCAATCCCCCGAACCGATGGGCACCGTGGATTTGTTGACAAGCACTTTGTAATCGCCGTCGAGGTGAGCTCCAATGCCGCGCGCAACAGCTTCTACGTAGCGAGTATCGCTTTCCCCCGTAGGCAAAGGAGGGGTTCCCACGGCAATGAATAAAATGTCCCCGTGAGCGACTCCTGCTGCTAAATCTGAAGTAAATTCTAGATTTCCCCATTGAGAAGCAGAGGACATTAATTCAGACAGTCCGGGTTCAAAAATTGGCGACTGTCCCGACTTCATTAATTTGACTTTTTCTTCGTTGTTGTCTACGCAAATAACGTGATGTCCGATGTGTGCTAAGCAAGTGCCGGTAACTAAGCCGACGTATCCTGTACCGATGACGCAAACACGCATATAAATGTCCTCAAAGTTGGTGAATTAATCAGATGGAAATGAAGGAAGAAGGAAGAAGGAAGATGGAAGATGGAAGATGGAAGATGGAAGAAGGAAGATGGAAGTTCGGCAACGAGCAATGTACGGGATGTAACGGATGTAAGTCCGTCGGAAGAAGGAAGAAGGACGAAGGAAGAAGGACGAAGGAAGAAGGAAGAAGGACGAAGGAAGAAGGAAGAGATAAGTAGAAAATTCTTGTACCCTATTTTTCATCTCCCCCTCTCCCTATCTCCCCCTCTCCCTATCTTCCCCTCTCCCTATCTTCCCCTCTTCCCCTCTCCCTATCTCTACTGTTGGTTTCCCTCGATGCGATCGCGAAAATCTTTCACAGTCAATTCTAAACCTCGATCCAGCGGCACGGTTGGCTCCCATCCCAACCAAGTTTTAGCACGAGTAATATCCGGTTGTCGCTGTTTTGGATCGTCTTCCGGCAGAGGTTTGAAGATAATTTCTGCCCCTGGATTAATCATGTTTTGAATTTTTTGTGCCAACTCCAAGATAGTGTATTCGCCTGGATTCCCCAAATTCATCGGCCCAATTTTGTCGCTATTCATCAAGCGAATGAATCCTTCTACCAAATCAGAAACGTAGCAAAAACTCCGGGTTTGGGAACCGTCGCCATAAACAGTCAGCGGCTGATTTCGTAAAGCTTGAGCAATAAAATTGCTGACAACTCTGCCGTCATTTTCCAACATCCGGGGGCCGTAGGTATTGAAGATTCGCACAACTCGAATGTCTACCCCATTTTGACGGTGGTAATCAAAAGATAAGGTTTCAGCTACTCGCTTGCCTTCGTCGTAACAATTGCCACAAAAAGCAGCCCGGCCGTTCCGGCGGACGCAGATAACGTGATTGCGAACATTGACGCAGTAAACATTGCCAGCATAGCGAACTGGTTCGGGATTCACCAGATTTGCATCTTTTGCAGGCCGAATATTAACTCGATAAAGGTCGCGACCAACTGCATGATTTACCACCGTTGCGGCATAGCCACAGCGCATAGCCAACTCTTGTACATCGTCAGCTAATTGTTTTGACTTAGTGTAATAAGCGCAGGCATTTCCTCTTTCAGAGCCATCTCCCAAAATCAAAGCTTTCAACAAAATTAATGACTGTCGCTGAGAAAGATTCAGATATTCTCGCGGTATGTATTTGTCGCCCGACTTGCCCAGTGGCAGCAGAATTTCTGCTAACTGTTTGCTACAAATCCGAAATTGGTGGTCGTCCGAGTCGAAAAACTTAAAGGGAGTCCGCTTTAGACACTCTGCTATAGCTGTCCGTCCTTCTGGATTTTGTTGAGCAATCAATATGTTGTAATCAGCAACATCATAATTGGAGCCATTCACTACTCGCGCTCGTCTACGGACATGGACGCAACCTTCAGAAATGTAGTAGCCCAGGAATTCTAGCCAATCATCCATCCGCACCCGTTCGACGTTTACTTTAGCATTGCGCGGGGGTTCTCCTAATTCAAACCATTCTTTTTCTGATCCTAAAAACTCTGCTCCTGTGATGGCTCTTTGATGATGCCAATATAAATCTGTATCGGCTCGAATAAATTTCAATTTTCCTGTTCTGTTTTTGACATACATCGAGTGATTGGGAGTCACGCAAAAATCAAATTTAGTGTTGGCAAACCGGAGCAAGTTACCCACATAGGGTTGTACGATTAACTCATCGGGAACGTGATATTCAATCTGATTCTCTGGATTGAGGGTTGCTACGGGGACTCCCGGCTGTAATTTGGGAAAAGGTATCCAGCCGTTTTCTGTCAAAATTTCAGTATTTTGGTCGTAACAACTGCGAATTCCGATACAATTAACGTTGCCGCGATAATCTTCTGTTTGGGGATGTACGTCAGGATCTCCGTACACTTCGGATGTGGAAGCGAGAAAGAATCTTGCTTTTACCCGTTTGGCCAATCCCAACATATTCATCGTGCCGATGACGTTTGTTTTAATTGTCTTGACAGGATTGTACTGATAGTGTATGGGGGAAGCTGGACAGGCAAGATGGTAAATCTGATCTACCTCTAACCGAATCGGTTCGGTGATGTCGTGGCGGATCAGCTCAAAGTAGGGGTTGTCCAGCCATTTGAGGATATTGCGTTTAGTCCCGGTGTAAAAGTTATCCAGGCAGACTACTTCGTGTCCTTGGGCCATTAAGCGATCGATTAGGTGGGAACCGAGGAAACCCGCACCGCCTGTGACTAAAATTCTCATGGGGGAAACTGCCGTTCTGTTTAGGGGTAGGACTGTGGTACAAAAATTCAGTCGATCGAATGAAACTTAAATAATAGAATAACAAAATTGCGATCGCCTGTGTAAACACTTATGCGTCTCTTTCATCAAATCTTTAATTAACTTAGCATTTTCAAATATATTGAACAAAGTGCTATAATTCGCAAATGTCAGCTAGCAATTTTTATTAAAGCTTCAATATTTCCGGGAAAATACTGTTGACAATAATTCAGTTTTAAGTTATGGATTATTGGTTGTTTGTTATGCGATCGCTTCTGTGTGTAGTTATCTAAGGAGTTACGCATAAATACCTAAAAAACCTGCTTTTTGACGACTGTTAAAGGGTCAAATGAAGTATTTCCGTAAACAACCCGCTTTCTCAAGACTAAAAAGCAGTGTCGCTGTCGGCTCTTGGTGGAATCTCAGCAGCAGTTAAAGTAACGATTTTACCGTCACGCCAGATTCTAATTGATTGTCCTAGTCTGGGATGTTTTTCAATTGCTTGAGCGATGGCTGCTTTGACACCTGCGTCAATGCGATCGGGCAATAATCTCAGGGAAACTGTCGTTTTACCTGAACCGTTAGGGCCGCCAATAATGTAAATGTTTGGTAGAATAGTAATATCAATTTTATTGCTGAGGTTGTTGCTTGAGTGGGTAAGGGCGATCGCGCTTCCTGATTGTAGTCGCTTCACCCTACCAATTAGTTGAGTTGTGGCAAAATTTTAGTTAGCGTTGTTATCGTTGATGTCTAGATTTTCTATTGACAATTCTGAATCTTGTGAGGTCGGTATTCGCAGGTTTAGAAAAAATACTATTTGATTGTTATCGATATTTATATTCGTTACATTAACAATACAATTTTCTGGTAATAAATCTTTGACCGGGAATTTAGCAGACGACTGAGTTTTATATCCAGCATCCTCAAGCCATTCAGCAATATTTCTCCAGTTTTCTATCTTTTCAATGCCTTTACCCACAAAGACTTTAACGTATTTATAAATAGTGGCACACAGGTCAGTTTCCACACCCTTGGGATTCTTTTGCAGCTTTTCGGCGATTTCAGCGGGACTGTTGCCACAAAGCAACCCCCGCAGGTGCAGCTTTTCAACGGGGGTGAGAGGCTTTCCCTTAACGGCGGCCAAGTCGGAGTACAGAGTTTTTCAGTCCCAGCGGCTTTCTGCTTCGACGAAGCGATCGTTTGTGGATGCCATAAATAGGTGTGTGTAAATTTCCTGATGGAAGTCTAACATAATTCCTGATGTATGTCAGATAAATGCTGTGATTGGTTAGGTTATTATAAAGTAATATTATCAAAAAATACAGCGCTGTTATAATCAGGTAGTTATGAACCGTGAAATAGTAATACAAGTTGCTCGTGAGGCAATCGCTCAAAGGCTTTCTGCTGACTCAATGATAAAGTTACAAAGCGTTGCCACACAGTATGGAGAGCAGCAACAGCTTGTGGATGATGTTGAGCATTGGTGGCAAGAGCTAAACAATACCGACTTCGATACATTGTCCAAACCAGAAACAGATGAATGGTTGGATAAATTGCTGCGTCGTCTTCCATAGTCGCTAAAGCCCTAGAAATGAGAAAGTAAAGCTCAATTAATTTTAGTACAGTTCAGAAAATTTTGAGAGGAAACCATGCCTTACAGTGAAGAAATTAACCGAGTAAACCCTACTGCATTCCTATTTGCTATTGATCGCTCTGGCTCAATGGGTGAGTTAATGCCTCACGGTCAGTCTAAAGCTCAATGTGTGAGCGACGTGATGAACCGAATCTTTACTGAATTGATTCTTAAATGCACTGGGTCAGAGGGAATTCGTCAATACTTTGACCTGGGGGTGATTGGCTATGATACTACACTAGGAGTTGCTAATCCCCTTACAGGCGATTTAGCTAAAGAATGGGTAAATTCCATCAGCCTTTTTGCAACGAATCCGCTGCGAGTTGAAGTTCGACAGAAAAAAATACCTGATGGGGCTGGCGGCGTTATTGAAACTAATGTTAAGTTTCAAGTTTGGTTTGACCCAATTGCCAAGGGAGGAACGCCGATGTGCGCTGCTTTGCAAACAGCTTATGATATTCTTAATCACTGGTGTGCAACTCATCCAAATGCCTACCCTCCTCTCTTTATTCATATTACAGATGGGCAGAGTACAGACGGCGATCCCGAAGAACTTGCTAAGAAGATCCAACAGCTATCTACGAATGATGGAAATGTCTTAGTATTCAACATTCACCTTTCTAGCCAAGGGAGTGAGACGGCAATGCTGCCATCCTCAGTGTACGGTTTACCTGATAATTACGCAGAAAAACTATTTCGGATGTCAAGCTATATGCCAGAAAAAATGGTAGCTTTTGCTCAGCAAGCAGGAATAAAGAATGTTTCATCAGAATCACGATGTTTTGCCTACAATGTTCAGGAAATAACTCAACTGGTTGAACTCTTGGATATCGGTACAAGGGCGGCAACGGATGCTGTGGGAATGGATCGCTAGGTGTACATTATTAAAATATAGTCATGGCAAGACAAAACATCTCGCTCGAATGGGTAGCACTCATGCTCTTAGTAGGCTTCCTGCTGTTTATTATGGCAAATATTTGTCAAAATCAGCAGAAAAAAAACGTGAATAAAGATAATCAAGACCCTCAACCAGATGGTACATCAGATCACTCGGCATCTTCCGTTAGAGATGATAGCACTCCTGAGCCTAACTTTCCTGTAGAAAACTATTCACCCGGAGAGATTCAAGACACCATAGCAAAAGAGGAAACATCAACGGAGGAAGAATTTAGAAATTTAGGCGATCGCGTCTTCAGAGTTCGCAGATTTCAAATTCAAAAGCAGGGATTGAGCAAAGCCGAATGTGAAGATAAAAGTGCTTTGAGTTCTTCTACAGCTTCGGCTCTCCGCGTAGCAGTCGCCGACGGTGCAACCGAGAGCCTATTCAGCGGTATCTGGGCGGATCTTGTAGTGAATAGCTATGTCGAAAAAGGTGATGAACTCCTCACTGCCTCTGGTTTAGAGTCTCCACATCAAGAATTTGTGCAGAAAAGTAGCCAGCAAATATTACAGATGCCCGATACACAACATTGGTTCATGTATGAAAAGCTAGAGCGGGGAAGTCATGTAACTTTTGCTGCTGTTGAGTTTTTCAGTCCAGAGAAAATACAAGCTTTAGCCGTCGGAGATAGTTGTATTTTCTGGCGCAATGGAGAGAATGAAGAGGTAGGGATGCTGCCAGAACTATCCCCCGAAGATTTTGGTGCTTTCCCTACATCTATCTGTCACCTACCTAGAACCTGGCAAACCCTCAATCAAAAAATAATTAGAAAAGAAGTTCACCTAAAAGATGCCTTTCAGATAGTTCTTTGTACAGATGCTTTAGCTTGCTGGCTCGTGAAAGAGTTAGGTAATGATTTTGCTACATGGGAACAACTATTTCATATTCCTGATGCTATCTATTTTACAGACTTTATCGCGACCCTACGGGAGCGCAAAGAGATCCGAAATGATGATGTAACTTTGGTGCTGATCGATGCCATACCCCTCAATGACCGACTACAATGAGGTTCTTCAAAACCCCAAAGTAGCTTTTAAAAGTCCTGAACTTCAAAGTGCGAATATTGAGCAAACACCACTGGGGCTTCCTCGTTTAGTTTCTGGTGGCTTTGCTCTGACAGCTTGTGCGACACAAACAACTGGTCATAGCAATAAATGGGCTATTCGCTGCTTTCATAAAGAAGCGCCAGACCTTCAGGAACGATATCAGCATATCAGCGATTTTCTCCAAAAACAAACTGATAATTTTTTTGTTAAGTTCCAATATGAACCAGAGAGTATTCTTGTTCGAGGAACTTGGTATCCCATTGTAAAAATGGCTTGGGTTGACGGGGATTCCTTAAATGAATACATCGAAGATAACCTCAATAACCCGCAACACCTTCGCAATCTTGCCGAGAAATTTAAGTTAATTAGCCAGCGACTCCATGAACTAAATATGGGTCATGGTGATCTTCAACATGGAAACATACTGGTTGGCAGTAATGGTCATCCTATTTTAATTGATTATGACGGGATGTATGTACCAACGATGCCCTATAAAAATAGTAATGAGATAGGGCACATCAATTTTCAACATCCTAGTCGAACCGGCTCTTTTTTTAATGCTCAAGTTGATCGCTTTTCCCTGATTATTTTGTATGTGAGTCTTCAAGCTTTAGCATCAGATTCTAAACTATGGCAAAAGTATCATACAGGTACAAATCTAATCTTTAGCCGCAAGGATTATCAAGACCCTAATAATTCATCACTATTTTCCGATTTAAAAAATATATCTCAAATTGACTCACTGGTTAGCGGCATTAAGAATTTATGCCATTGCGCTGTTGAGGATATTCCTACTCTTGAGGATTTTTTAAACCCCAGTATTACTCTGCCACAGCAGCGGAATCCTGCGTCTTCAGCTAATATTACAGGTTCTACGAGCAGCCCAGCAATCATACAAACGCCCTTTAAAATTTTTGCTGCTAATGATATCCTAAAACTGGTTCGCCAAGAGGGAGAAACCATAACGATAGTGGGTAGGGTCGTAAGGGTTGGGACTGATGACTTTGGCTCTATTACTTTTATAAATTTTGGAGACTTTCGTTCTTCACAAGGCTCGTATAAGCCATTTACCATTGTAGTTTTTTCTCAAGGATTAGCAAAAATTAGAAAGGTCAAAGGATGGGATTCGACAAAACTAGAAAGCCTGACAGGACAATATGTTGAAATTACGGGACTACTTGCTATTTACCAAAAAAGATTTAGACAAGACTACAAAGTTCCTCAAATCATTTGGGAAGACCCTTATCAAGTAAGAATAATTAGCAAGGCTGAGGCTGACAAATTGCTGGTTCCACCCCCTCAAACACCAGTCAGCCCCACTCCAACAATATCAACTGGGTCTTTTTCTGCCTCATCTGGGTCAATTCCACCCAGACCTGTACCGCCATCGGCATCCTCTCCCTCGCTAACACCGACACCGATAGCAACATCAACTGGGCCTTCTTCGGGCTCATCTGGGTCAATTCCACCCAAACCTGTACCGCCATCGGCATCTTCTCCCTCCCCAACACCGACATCAATAGCACCACCAACTGGGTCTTCTTCGGGCTCATCTGGGTCAGTTCCCTCCAGACCTGCACCGCCATCGGCATCTTCTCCCTCCCCAACACCGACATCAATAGCACCAACAACTGGGTCTTCTTCGAGCTCATCTGGGTCAGTTCCCTCCCGACCTGTACCGCTACCTTCAGCACAAACCAGTTCCCAAACATCATTGCAAACTCCACCGCTAACTACACCGCCAACTACAAAACTAACTACATCCCAAACTCCCCCAGAGAATCAGTCTAATGGGGGTTGTGCAGTCATTTCACTCATACTCATACTAATTTCGATCGGTATAGCATTTATGATGAATTATCGACCACCAGACAATCGGCTCAAACCAGAAAAAAACCAGAAACTAGATCCTCCAAAAAATTCATTATACAATGACAATAGAGCCACTTCTCAAGAGACAAAATTGCCGGATACAAATACATCAAATTCTACTCGTTTATACAACTTTCCCATGAGTTCATGTGGTGATAGCGACCCTGGCTACGTCACTAATTGGTATCCTGTATATATCAATTACAGCGAGAGAAATTTAGCAATAATTCGTGCTAATTATTGCAGAGATGCTATACCTGTGTATAGAAACTATCAAGGTACGACTTCAATTTTAGTTGCTTCGTTTCTCAACCGCTCAACTGCTCAAGAATTTGCTAATTTTATGAAAACAAAAGTAGGAAGTGGAAAAGTTGGGACACAATAAAAAGCCAAATTAATTTTATTAATGATAACGCGATCGCCTCCCATTCACCAAAAGTAATCTTCCAGGATTTAATTAAAATAGCGAACCATTTTTCACTATAAAATAAAAGGCATCCTCAAAAACAAAAGTGGCAAATAACATACCTAGATTACTTCCAGGCGAAAGCACAGTCGGACAATTTGGCGACTTGAACAAAATCCGCCGCACCGGGGACAACCTTACACCCCACCATATTCCATCCGATGCTTATATGAAACAAATAGGAATCTCTGGTTACACTAGAAACAAGGGTATTGCTATCTTGATGGAACAGCCATATCCAGGAACGGGTGGTCGTCATCGGCGCACACAATCCTATGGACAAAGACCAGACTTTAGTCTATCACCCCGGCAAGCTCTAGCTAGTGCGGTGTGGGATGTGCGATCGATTTATCGCCAAGATAGACTGTATACACCACAAATTAGGCGGAATTTACAACAAGTCATCAAACAAAACAAGCTGGCATGGTCGGGTACTTTTGATAAAGTGGGAGAGATAAGATGAACGTTACTCAATTAATAGAAACATTAAATACTAATAAATTTATGCGATCAGATGAGGAAGTAATGAGTTTTGAATACACTTTAGCCGAACTTGCCCTACATCCTAATAGCGAATATTTGCCAGCACTTTATCTGGTTTTCGATGACAGATGCGAACAACATGAAGTCATGTATGGTCTCATTCATTTTCTGGAGTCTTTTGAGCTAAAAGACCAGTTGCAAGCGTTTATTGATAGCATAGACAGAATGATTGTGAATGCTAAAGAATGGACAATGATACTACTTTATGGAATTCTCAATCAGGATTTAGCCCGGAATTTATATAGCCAGATGTTACATTCTAACCATTCTCAAAATCAGGATTTATGTACGCATTTGCTGCGCGAAATAGTTGCAAATCAATCCCCTCCTTTATCTTCCCATGCTGAGTCAGTTATTTCCGGCGCAACTGCGATCGACATTAATATTGATGAAATTCAGAGGGATTTGTCGAGCTTTATTAAACTCATCCAAGATGGCAATATCTTGGTACTCTTGCAAGACGATCGGCCAATAGCCGAAATTAAACCAATCAAATAAAGCGTGTGGCGCAAGTACAGTAGATTGCCATTTACTGTTGGGTGGAGGCGGGTTTATTAAGATTGTTGGTACTTGTTATATATTGTTGGTAAACCCGCCCCTACAGAACTTCATCACATACAATTTTGAATTAAATCGAAATGATTTCAATTCCCTCAATTAAAAAACAAACTCGGCTCTACATGAAAAAAACTCCCCAGAATCAATGCCAACTCCTTACCAATATCTCGATCGCCATTAACGACTTCAGACACTCTTGTTTCAGATCCCATAACTTCCACCAAATCCGCAGGTTGTAACTCTCTTTGTTCCATCAAAAACACCAGTATTGAACGAGGCGTTGCTGTGGCTGCTGGTGCATAGTATTCTTGCTCAAATTTTTCAATCAATGCAATCAGCAATTCATATAACTCATTTTCTTCAGGAGTGCGATCGCACTGGTGCATCAACTCTTCCACCACAGCCAGAGCCTGCTCATTATCCGCTTCATTTCTAATTATTTTCGGCTGATACTGAGACAATAACTCTTTGTATTTATCTGCATTAAAAGTAAGGGTCATTTTTCCATTTCTCCTTATCATACTCAGCATGGGTGAGAATGTATTTGATATAAATTAATTGGGTTTCATAATCAATGCTAACTATTAATCGATAATTATTACCTTTGATATTAAAAACTGTAACCCCCCAACAGCTTCGGCTTTAGGAAAAACAGATTGTACCTCAATTAAGTTAGACCATTTAGCCTTGCTAGCAATTTTAAATTAGTTATCCAAAGCTTCCCCGCAATCAGCATGAGTTTCGCTGTATTCACGCACCCGTCGGTAGCTGATTATGTGCATTTACTATAAGCAATTTAAACTAAAATTCAGTTTAGTTCAACCAATTTCTTTCGTCAAGTACGCGCGTGCCCAGCTATCCCGTAGGGAATCGCCCTTAATCTGCAAAAGGTAGAATAGGCCGTCGGGCCTGTTCCTAGAAAGAAAACAGACTCTTTGTTGGGAACAGGCCCGAAAGCCTGTTCCTGACAAAAAGCCACACAAACTACGAATCGCGATCGAGCTTCAGCACAGCCATAAAAGCCTCCTGCGGCACATCCACAGTACCAACAGACTTCATCCGCTTCTTACCCTTCGCCTGCTTTTGCAGCAACTTCTTCTTCCGCGAAATATCACCGCCGTAACACTTCGCCAACACATCCTTCCGCAAAGCCGGAATATGTTCCGAAGCAATCACCTTCGCACCAATAGTCGCTTGAATCGGCACCTTAAACTGATGGCGCGGAATCAACTCCTTGAGTTTTTCCGTCAAACCGCGGCCCACATTGTAAGCCTTATCTCGGTGCACAATCATCGCCAAAGCATCAACCGGATCGCCATTAATTAAAATGTCCAATTTCACCAACGGATTTTCGCGATAACCGATCAGGTGATACTCCATACTCGCATAACCGCGCGATCGCGATTTCATCTGATCGAAAAAGTCAGTCACCACCTCCGCCAAAGGCAACTCATAAACCAGCGTAGTCCGCCCCTGACTCAGATACTTCATATCCATAAAAATGCCCCGCCGATTTTGAGACAACTCCATCAGCGTCCCCACATAGTTTTCCGGCGACAGCATTTCTACCCGCACATAAGGTTCCTCAATCTTCTCCCGATACTGAGGATCTGGCAAGTGACTCGGATTGTCAATTGTTAACACTTCTCCTTTAATTGTTGTGACTTGATAAACCACAGAAGGAGCCGTAACAATCAAATCCAAATTGTATTCTCTCTCCAGTCTTTCCTGCACAATTTCCATGTGCAGCAAACCCAAGAAACCGCAGCGAAAACCAAATCCCATCGCACTTGAAGTTTCCGGTTCGTAGGAAAGCGCCGCATCGTTGAGTTCCAATTTTTCCAAAGCTTCCCGCAAGTCGGGAAATTGGTCAGCATCGATCGGGAACAAGCCGCAAAAAACCATCGGCTTAGCCTCCGTATAACCGGGCCAAGGCTCCGGTGCAGGCTTCTTGACCAAAGTAATCGTATCCCCGACGCGAGCATCAGCTACGGCCTTAATTGCCGCGCCGAGATAACCAACTTCCCCCGCGTGCAGTTCGTCTACTTGAACTTGAGTCGGTGAAAGCACGCCCAATTCATCGATGACATATTCCTTACCCGAAACCATCAACAAAACCCGATCGCCCTTTTTGACACTTCCGTCCATTACCCGGAAATACACAATTACCCCGCGATAAGCATCGTAATAACTGTCAAAAATTAGCGCCCTCAGCGGTTTGTCAACAGTATCCTGCGGCGGCGGCACTTTTTCGACGATCGCCTCCAAAATCTCATCAATACCAATTCCTTCCTTAGCAGAAGCCTCAATCGCCTCGCTACAGTCCAGACCGATAATTTCTTCAATTTCTCCTTTCACCCGTTCCGGTTCCGCCCCCGGCAGGTCAATTTTATTTAAAACCGGAATAATTTCCAAATTATTTCCCAAGGCAAGGTAGACATTTGCCAAGGTTTGTGCTTCTACGCCTTGAGATGCGTCTACCACCAGCAGCGCCCCTTCGCAAGCAGCGAGCGATCGCGAAACCTCGTAAGAGAAGTCTACGTGTCCGGGAGTGTCGATCAGATTGAGCACGTACTCCTGACCGTCCTTGGCAGTATAATTCATCCGAGCCGCTTGCAGCTTGATCGTAATGCCGCGTTCGCGTTCGAGATCCATATTGTCTAAAAACTGCTCTTTCATCTGCCGTGCTTGCACAGTCCCAGTTTGCTGCAACAGGCGATCGGCCAAAGTGGATTTTCCGTGGTCGATGTGAGCAATAATCGAAAAATTACGAATGCGAGATACAGGAACGTTAGTCATAAAACCTATCGGCAAAATATTGACTTTTGTTGTATTGTACAGAAAGCTGTTGAACGGTTGGGGAAAAGCCGAACGCCAACATCCCCTCTCAAACCTCCAATCCAGTCAGGTTGCTCTACTCCCGGGCCTTCGCCACCTCAAAAATATTGGTGAGAACAAGCTGGCGGTTGACAACAACCAGATAATTTGGTCAAATTATGGAAGCGGGACGGTCAGGGTGTACAAAATACAGGTTTTGATCCGCTGCGAATCTCTACTAGGAGTAACGCATCACTTCCTTCAAAACACTTCCTTCACAACAAAAAAGCGTAAATTCCTAGAAGGAATTGAAACTTAAGAATTAAAACTAGGATTTTTTAACTATGAGCGAGTCAAGTATATCCTCCCACAGTTCATCAGAAAAAGTGGAACTGTCCATCCATATCGATCCTGAACTGCTAGACCAAATTAAGCACTTGACCAATGACCCCAACAAAGTAATTGAAACAGCAATCAAGCAGTGGCTCAGAGGCGAACGCCGCGAAGACGATCGCGCTATGAGCTTGCGCCGCAACCCCCCAATCCCACCCCGCGGTGAGTGGAACGACTGAGTTTCTCTCGCCCCAGACAGCGCCCGCAAATCTGCTGGCTGTGAAATTAGATCTCGCCCGCCCAAAATAAGGCTTCGAGAACCGGCAGATTTTGCCGCGAAAGCTAGAGGTTTTTCCGAACTCGCGCCGGTCAACTCACAACCTCGGAACTTTTCTTTTTTATGAAGCAAAAAATGCGCGCTCCATTCCCCGGCTTGATTTGTTCGTACCCTCAAATTTTGGCGTAATTTTCCAACTATATCGTTAATCCGTGCGCGCTACTAATTCCTAAATCTTAATTTTTATAGTTGAATTACCCAAAACTGCCGATCGCAAATAATTTTGAGTTTTGAGTTGAGTTAGGAATAAAAAAATATTATTGGTAAACTCATTAATAATATCATGTCAGGTCTACGATCGCAACAAAAATGGTTCGTAGTACGTCTGGGACTCCGCAACCAAAAAAGGGACGGTCGTCCGCACTATGAACCCATTTTAGCTCGGTCAATCGACAGGACACGATATAACTCAAAACGCAATGGAATCAGCCTAAAATATTTGTAAATTGTGAGTTGCCAGCTATGAATCATTAATTTAACAACCAACATTTTTGTATTGGCTCGATATAGCAAACGCGCTCGAAAAATAGGAGGTTCTGCCATTACTAAAACACGATAGGAAGATTGCTTTTTCATTCTTCCTATCCGTTACATCCGTTAAATCCAAAACAAGCGAATTCATCTTCCATCTTCCTTCTTCCTTCTTCCATAACTCACAACTTAACGATCGAAGCCCAAAACAATTTTGAGTCTTGAGTTTTAAACGATCGCCACCGCCCTGACGGTTAGGACATTCTCGCATTGCACTTTCCCCATGCGATCGATTGCAACAGAAGTCTGACTTCTGCCTTCTGCTTCTTGCTATAAAAACTCAACACTCAAAAATCCGAATTACTTTTATCCCTAATCTGATGGACTCTAACACGGATTTCCGGCGATCGAGCCTCGCCTCTACAGCCTTTTTTGAAGAGTTAGGGGCAGAATTAGTATTTACCCAAGACGCAACGGGTCGATATCTATCTTTTTACTGGCAAAAAGCCGAACAGTACAACCTCAGTGCAGAACAAATTGTCGATCGCCCCCTCAGCGAAACCCTGCAACCAATCACCCCCGCACCTTATCTCGATCTGCTGCAGCGGGCGATCGAAACCCTCGTACCGCAACGGTTCAGCTATCCATTTTGTCACGCCGGACAATATTTTATGTTCGATTTGACAGTCACTCCGGCGATCGACTCAAACGGTAAAGCTGCAAAAGTCTTAGTTATGGGAAGGCTGCTGTCTGACAAACCCGCAGAATCGTCGGCAGATGCCCCAGAATTCATCCCAGATCCAGCATTGCCATCTACCCCGGACGATCGCGAACAAATGCTGTATTCAGCGAATCGCATCGGTATCAGCCTCCCTTCCTACTCGGAAATCGACCGCAAAATCATCTCCGAAATCGCTAAAAATCTGCATAAAACCCTCGATCTAGATACAATTTTGCAGCAAATAGCTAACAGTTTTGGTCAAATTTTAAATGCAAGTCGCTGCATCATCTGTTCCTCCCACAAACAAAGTGAAATAATCGAATTTTCGCCATACATAGCCTCAGAAAATCAACACAATTTTCCAGTCTGTACCCCCGAATTACAAGAATTAATTGCCAGCGATTGCTCGCCCCCGCTTTCGAGAAATCAAATCGACAGTCTCCAATCGAAAACTTTTAAAGTAGTAGCTGAGTACCGGCAAGAACCTTACTCTTCGATGCTCGGATTAGAACTCCGCGCCGCCGAACAGCCTGGATGGATTCAAACTTTAGCCACTTTAAAACCCGTAGCAGTCGATTACGCCTCCCCCGTCGCCGATCCGTTCGATCGCCATTCCGCGCTCGTAGCAGCTACTTCCTATGAAGAACAACCCAATGCCCTGATATGTTTGCACCGCTGTGGCAGTTCCCCTTCCTGGAGTCCAATCGAGCTCGAATTCGCCCGCGAGTTAGTCGCTCAAGTCGGCAGCGCGATCGCCCACGCTACACTTTACCAAGAATTAGAACAAGCCCGCGCCGAAGCCGTCGCTCTTTCTCAACTTAAAAGTCAATTTCTTGCCAATACTTCCCACGAACTCCGCACCCCCCTCAACGGCATCCTCGGCTTCCTGAAACTGCTTCTAGACGGCATGGCCGATGACCCCGAAGAAGCGCACCAATTTATCGAAGAAGCTTATCGATCGGCCTTACACTTATTCAATGTGATTAACGATATTTTGGATATCGCTAAAATCGAAGCCGGCAAAATGGAGTTAGACTTCGCTCCCGTCAAACTCGGCGAACTGTTGCAGCAAGTTGAGAATTTTACACAAGTTCAAGTGCAGCAAAAGCGATTGCAATTTCAAATTCAAATCCCCGCAGCCGAGGACGAAATTGTGGTATACGGCAACTACCAACGCCTGCTTCAGGTAATATTGAACCTCAGCGGCAACGCAATTAAATTTACCCGAGAAGGAGGAATTCGCATCAGTGTCGAAGTTATCAAAAAAAAGGTAACTTTTTACAACCAGCAGTTTCCCGGAATGGTGAAAATCCGAGTTGCTGATACTGGCATTGGGGTTTCTCTCGACAAACAAGATAAATTATTTGAGTCGTTTTTTCAAGTGGACGGCGCTCGCACCAGGCAATACGGCGGCACTGGTTTAGGATTAGCTATTTCTCAAAGACTAATAGAAGCAATGGGGGGTACAGTAAATTTTTACAGTATGGGGGAAGGACTAGGTTCGACTGTTACTTTTACTGTGCCGCTTTATCAAGAACCACTCTTGAAAAATTAACGATCGGCAATCGGCACATTGAAGAAGGAAGTTCAGCGTACTCGAAGTATACAAGATTTAACTGAGGTAATCGATAGGAAAAATCAGGAATAAGCAAGAAGGATTTATAGTCTGGGATACAAAACCTTTATCTGTAGTGTAAGCAATGCCAACCTTACTGCTATTTAACAAATTTTAAGGATGGATCTTAAGGCAATTAGGAATCAGGAATCAGGAATAGGCAACAAGCAAAATATAGCGATCCGTGCATGACTTATATCAAATCATCTCTTCATCGGAATAGTAAATTAACTGTTAACTGTTAA
Organism: Tychonema sp. LEGE 07196; assembly: GCF_963890365.1. Taxonomy (NCBI): domain Bacteria; kingdom Bacillati; phylum Cyanobacteriota; class Cyanophyceae; order Oscillatoriales; family Microcoleaceae; genus Tychonema; species Tychonema sp. LEGE 07196. The sequence continues at coordinate 100,263 of NZ_CAWPRX010000070.1, forward strand.
CTGTTAACTGTTAACTGTTAACTGTTGACTGTTCACATCATGTATGAGTGCAACCGGAATTAATATTTCTTCCGTTTCGTCAATAAAATTTATCGATATTGGGCTATTTTATTGCACACAAATTATATGACCGACAGCAGTATTAATTTTTACTTTATCCGCAGTCAAACTCCCTCATATCAAATCCTCTTTTCATCGGAATAGTAAATTAACTGTTAACAGTTAACATCATGTATGAGTGCAACCGGAATTGATATCATTTGGTGTTTTGGACTCAGATCGATCGCCCCCGTCGATGAGGGGTCTCACCCAGAATTCGCATCGGTCGAATCCGATGGGTACGGCTCAAAGCTCCTCTGTGTCGGTCTCCATGAGGATTTACACACCCGAATATACCCCTCAAATAGCCCACCTTACAAAAACTTAATGTCAACCTATAGGACTGACTAAGGTTGCCAATCCTCTAATGCAAACGACGATCGAGAAAACTTGGCACTCCAAATTGTATCTGAGAATCATAAAGACCATTTGACATCCTCCCACCGCTAATTCGGAGTACCGAATATAGCGGGGGATTCCCAAGATTGCTCTTTGGACTTCCTCTTTCTACGACCCGACTTACTTGAAGGAGTTTCCTCACCCAAGCAGTGGTCGATGTCTCCAGAAGCGTTTTCTAGTTCTAGACTAGACGTTCCTGTATGCCCTACAGTACGCAAACCTTTCTCTAATATATTTCTCGCCGCATTCCAGTCTCTATCTTGCGTATGCCCACAATGATGACAAATGTGAGTCCTGACACTCAGAGCTTTTTTGACAACTTTGCCGCAGTTAGAGCAATTTTGACTGGTGTAGTGCGGTGGCACAGCAATTGTGACCACACCAAAAACCTTGCCAAAATACTCAACCCATGTACGAAAAGTTGTCCAAGCTGCATCACTAATCGATTTGGCGAGATATCTATTTCTTATCATGTTCCGCACCCTCAAATCCTCATAAGCTACCAGGTCGTTAGAGCGGACTACGCATCTCGCCAACTTCACGGCGAAATCTTTACGTTGCCTACTTACTTTGAGGTGCTTTCTTGCCAGTTTGTTTCTCAACTTAGCTCGATTTTTCGACCCTTTTTGGGTCTTAGACAGACGACGAGAAAGACGTTTTAAAGACTTTTCACTCTTTCTCAGATGTCTTGGGTTTTCAACAGGCGAGCCCGTCGCTATCAGTATAAAAATGAGTCAGACCAACATCAAGACCAATAGTTTTAAATGTGGGTTCTTTTTTCTCAAGTCTTTCTTGGTCGATGCAAAACTGTGCGTAATAGCCATCGGCACGACGAACTACCCTGACTCGTTTGATTTGCTTCAATTGATAGAAATGCAAATCGCGAATCCCCCACAACTTAAAAATACCTGCACCAAAACCATCAGTGAAACTGATGTATCTGCGACATTCAGAAAGTTTCCAACCCGTAGTTTTGTACTCGACAGAACCATGAGTTTGTTCTTTCTTGAACCGTGGATATCCTTTTTTACCGGGTTGATTTTTCTTGCAGTTCTCAAGAAATCGAGCAATTGCCGACCAAGCTCTTTCGGCCGATGCTTGTCGGGCGAAAGAATTGAGTTGGCTTGCCCAAGCAAATTCTTTCGCCACGACAGCACAATATGCACTCAAATGATATCGTCCGATGGATCGGTTATCCATCCAGTATCTCAGGCAAGAATTACGGACAAAACGGGCAGTACGAATTGCCTCATCCAGCTTTTCGTACTGCTCGTTTTGTCCCTGAAGTTTTGCCTCAAACACCAACATAGTTACGTCGTTACATCTGACGTAATGTATTCTAGCATAGATCCTGCCCGCAATTCATCTCACCGCCAAAGGTCGTACCGTTATGGCGGGAGCCTTCTTCCGGTTGAAGGTAAGTCCCAAGTCGGACAGCCGGAGTCGGGCAAATTCAGTAAATTCCTGCTCTATTGGTGCAGTGGTAAACTGGTTGCTAGTCTGGTACAAAAAGGGTTGCTATGAATCAGCAAATATCAGCTCAATCGCAAAAACTTTTACTCCAAATTGGCAGAAAGATTCGTCGAAGCTTGGATCTCGATACTATTTGGCAGCAAACAGTTAACAGTCTGGGACAAACACTAGGCGTCAGCCGTTGCATCATGTGTCCCTATCCAAATTCTAGCCTGCAAGTCAAAGTAGCTGCTGAATACTGTCAAGAACCATTTCTACCCATGCTGGGAATGGAAATCTCGCTGACGTCAGCACCTCATTTCATTCAAGCTCTAGCCACCCTCGAACCGGTGGTAATAGAGTCCTTTAAAGCCGACGATATTTTTCAGAGACAGTCGTTGCTAGTGGTAGTTACGGCTTATCAAGAGCAACCTAATGGCATAATTAGCTTGCACCGGTGCGAGGGCGGATCGTCGAAGAAGGGTGGTAAGGCCGATCGACCTTGGACGAGTGGTCAGATCGAATTCGTGCAAGAACTTGCCGATCAAGTAGGAAGCGCGATCGCCCTCGCCACCCTCTACCAAGAGAGCAACCAGCGAGCACAAGGAATATCCCAGCTCAAAAAGCAATTTTTGTTTAGCGCCTCCCACGAGCTGCGAACTCCCCTAAATCACATCATCGGCTATCTTCAACTAACCCTAGACGATCAAGCTGAAGATCCGATAGAGGAGAGAGATTTTATCCAAGAAGCTCACCGTTCGGCGATCCACCTTTCTAAGGTAATTTCAAATATCTTAGATTACATTCAGTTAAGTGAAGTTTCCCAGACTCCCTCAGAGTTAGCCGCTTTCAGAAACAAGGAGGAATCTCAACACCAGTAAAAATTCGACCGCACATTAAAAAAGTAGACTATTTACCGTGCCTACAAGTATTCGGTCTCAAAAGAATGACACTGGCATCTATAGATTCCTTCAATAAAATCGGTTTCTGGCGACTCAATTATTTGTAGGTAATTAGGGTTTTATAAAAATAGGATAGCAGCAGCTACTAAACATAACATCCCGATTTATTTATCATAGTATGTGCGGTCGAATTAATCCATAAAATAAGTTTGTAGTGAGGATTTTAGTGTTCACAAAGCCCAGAGGAATAAAGTCCTCACTACAAACTTGTAAGCATTATTTTATCCCAATGATATTGCTAGGCGAAGATGGTAATTTCGCACCTTTAATATCTTTAAACTCTGCTTGATGGAACTAAGAATCGCCCTTTTTCTTTGTAGTTTCGGGAGGGCTGACATAGCGTGCCCAAAAAGGTTCTTTCATATTTTTGATCGCTGCTAGTTTTTGGCGTTCCTCCTTTATGTGGTTGCGTTCTGAAAAGTCAGAAAATATGTTGATAATGCCAATGGTTTCGCCAACCGCACCTCGCACCGGTGCCGCCCAAAGCCAAACATCGATCGAACTACCGTCCTTTTTCAACAAACACACTTCCAAACCCTTTTGCAGTAAGCCATTACGCGCCGATGTCAGTAGCGCGGAAAAATTCTGCTTTTGTGCTTGAAGAATATTCGGTAAAGGTTGCCCCAAAGCCTCCGCTGCAGTCCAGCCAAAAAGTTTTTCGGCGGCACGGTTCCAGATAATAGTACGGCCATCATTGCCGGTACAATTAATCGCTAGCGGTGCTGACGCTACCTGTGCTATCATTAATTCGTTCGCGAGTTGCAGTTTCAATTCTACTTGCTTGCGATCGGTAATTTCCTGACAAGCGCCCCACAAACGAACAACCCGCCCTTCAGCTTTGTCCCAAACCGCTTGCCAGCAATCGCGCACCCAGTGTACCTCCCCTTTTTTATTAACAATTCGGTACTCGTTTGCTCCCGTGCGGCTGAAACTACAACCTTCTAACTGTTTAATTAACCTTTCCTTGTCATCGGGATGAACGAGTTGGGAATTCCACCAACCAAACGATTCTAATTCTTCAGGAAGCACGCCCGTGAAGCGTTCAAAAGCTTCTGTAGCCCACTCGCCCACAAACTTGCCGTCTGGGAGTGCCTTAAAAGAATAGGCAAAATCCGAAGTGATTTTCGACATAACTATGTAGTGCGCTTCCGACTCTCGGAGTGCGATTTCTGCTTGCTTGCGCTCTCGGATTTCCCGCGAGTTAATTATAATTCCCTGCACGCTAGAATCGTGAACCAAACTATTACCTGTCGCCTCCATGCAGATCCAAGAACCGTCAGCGTGGCGTTTCCGATATTCGATCGCCCCGGCAATTCCCGGCTCTTGTAGCAATTTGCCAAAATAGGTCTGCCAAGCCAGTAAATCGTCTGGATGGATTAACTCGCCGTGAAACTTACCAATTCTTTCTTCTGAGTTGTAACCCAAAACCCGCTGCAGAGCTCCGCTGTGGTATCGCACTCCCCCGTCGGAGCCGATAATACTAATGATATCGGGAGAATTCCGCAGAATAGCTTGCACTTTGGCTTCGCTTTTAGTTAATGCTTGATTGTCCCTGCGGTGCTGTCTAATTTCTTTTTCTAACTCCTCCTTTAGCTGTCTGATTTGCGTTGCTTGCTGCGCGACTGTGCGTTCCAAGAGGCGATTGTTTTTTTCTAGTTCAATCAGCTTTGCCTCGTTATCGCTCGCGTTTTCTAACTGGCTGCTGGCTGCCACTTCCTGCAAACAATTGGATAAATTTTCTACGGTTTTTGTGAAAATAGCCTGTTGTGGGGGCGGCAATTCGCTAGCTTGTTCCTGCAACTTTTTTAAGTATTTGTAAACTGTTTCTAACATTTTATTAATGGGGTAATCTAATAGTTTCCACAGGCGCAAATTGTCTCAAAAAAAGACATTTTTTTTTAATACGATCTATAACTAATACCATTTTTCTAAAGATGTGGTATAGATGAAGTCTTAGTC
>NZ_CAWPRX010000071.1:0-14359 GCF_963890365.1 Tychonema sp. LEGE 07196
AAGCCCCCCCCTTGCTAAGGGGGCCTCAAGAGAATACTCCAATCTCCCCCTCACAAACTGAGACTTTGAACACTCCGGTTCCCCCCTTAGCAAGGGGGGCTAGGGGGGTTCTCTCCATCCTCAGCATCGAAAATCCCCACAGCGTAATTACCGATAAAAACGGCCAAGAAAAAAGATTCGCCCCTCTCCCCGCCGCCGAAATCGAATCGGAAATTATATGCCGAATGTTTCCCAAATCTACCCGACTCGGAGAAGACGCAGCCACCCTCGATGAAGTCGAAAGATTATTGCAGCAGCCGCACGATGTTTTTCACTTTACGGGCCACGGCAGCTATAATTTTGATAATCCCCTAGAATCCACTTTATACCTCAGCAACACCCACCGATTAACAGTCAGACAAATTATCAAACATGACCTCAAAAACTACAAATTAATTTGCCTTCCCGCCTGCGAAACCGCATTGACAGACAAACAAACAATTCTCGCCGAATATGTAGGATTGACTAGCGGTTTTATGCGCGCGGGAGTTGGCTGTGTCGTCAGTACCCTGTGGCCCGTAGAATCCGGTGCGAGTGCGTTATTAATGATTTATTTTTACCAACGGTGGCGAGAAGCCGGCTATTCTCTGCCCGTGGCTTTAGCAAACGCTCAAAAATGGCTGCGAGAAGCCACCCGCGAGGATTTAGCGGCGTGGTATCAAGGGGAAATTGACAAGATTTCCGCAAACAGCGCCGAACAGTCTGAAGTTGAATTTATGCTAGGCCGACTCTTTAACAGGAATCGCCAAGCATTAGCTACAATGGAATTAGACCCACCCTATCAGCATCCCTATTACTGGGCTGCTTTCACTATCACAGGATTATGAAAGACACGCAAGACGAGATTTTTAAAGCTTTTATTGTGGCGCGCGCTAGTCACACAAACTGAACCTTTGCCTGCAGCAGTCCAATCCGAGTGCAATAAAATAGGTGAAACTTTCACAACTATCGATATCCAAAGACTTGCTAAACTGCATCCACCTCTTCTAGTGGCTTATAACGAAGCTGATGGTTGGTTAGTAAATCACAGTAACGAACGCAACAAAGGATTAGATTGTGTACCGAATGCTGAATTTGAAATAAACAACACTACTAATATTGAAACTGATAATAGCGCTAGCGACATCAGCGATTTGACAAATTTACCAGAAATTATCAAGAAAATCGAAGAAAAAATTGAGTCGCGCGGGTTTGGAGGATTCCTCAGAAAAATCTTGCAAGCTAAGGACTCAGTGCGAGCAAGTCGAGATACAATCTTATTGTCAAGCCCAGATGGTTTCGTCCATGAGTAACGAGAATTGGCTAATCTACCCGACTGTCGATTTGTTTGTCTACGATTTAGCAGACGGTATCGGGCAAAATGAGGACAAGATTAGCCAAAACCGCGAATAGTTTTGGGAAAAAATCTATGGCGACAAAATCTCGGCTTCGCAATTAGAAAAACTCAAGCAAGCTGAATCTGAAAATGCTGAGTATATCGAGTTAGTGGGCGATACAAAAACAAAATTAGCAGCATTTGAGTCTCCCCTCGATGGCTACGCTTATCCCGTGAAAATCGGCGATACCTATGCGGCACAATTTGACTTGTCTGGGAAAATAGAATCCGACAAGGAAAAGACTTTTGAACCGAAAAAAATTGACTGCTTGGAATGGCTGAAACAACAAGTAATTTCCCGTGTCAAGCCACCTGCAACAATTGGTCAAAGTTGGCTGGTTTGGGGACAATTGACTGCTGATGACCAAGATGCTTTAGCAACAGCTAAAAATTGCTATACTAAACTTAAGTTATTCCCGAATCCTAAATGGGAGAGAGATTTAAAAGTCACAGGAAAATTTTTAGGTGCTAATTTTTACGAGTTGTGGCTACCACCGGGAGATAGGAACAAGATTGAGCAAAATTATCACGTCTTAATTTGCTTGTTTCCTTACAATGGCGGTCAACTAATTGGCGATATTAGCAATACTGTCGCTAAACTTTACGTGCATTTAATGCGATTTTTTTTATTCCGCAATAAGGTGATTTGGGCTTACACTCAAAGCCGCCAACTTAAAACTGATTTGAAAGCTGCTGCGCGGACAATTCAACAAATTGTTACTCAACTCCCGGAACGGGTGAATGCGCCGAAAGTTGACTTGAAAGAATTGCAGCAAAGTTTGGTTAATTTGTTGACAATTTTCTCGGCTTATGCTAACTATATCAGCAGATTGGAAGAGCAAGAAAATACAATCAAAACTAATCTTAAAAATTATAAGAGACGGCTGGAAATTATCGGTAAGGACATGGGAAATGATGCCGAAGCTTTTAAGTTTATGGCAAATTTCAGCGATTTTGCTAAGGAGAAGTATGTTTGGCAAGTGGCGGCGGATAACAGGAGTTTGAGTGGGGGTTTGAGGTTGTTGGAAAATGCGATTGAGACGATTGAGGGGATTGTTGAGATTGAGAGGGCTAAGATCGATCGCACTTTGAATGTTACGATTGGAGCCGTGGGTGTGGGAATTGGCACTAGCGGGGTAGCCGCCAGCGTTTATGCAAGCGACATTAAAAGCCCCCCAAATCAGATGGATATGAATGCGGTTTTTGGGTTGAGTATGGGTTTGGGAATTGTAGCAGGTGCGTTAAGTGCGATCGTCCTAATTGCGATCGGTAAGAAACGGCGCTAAAATACATTAGTGGGAATTTAAGATAAATCACAGGAATCGGCGATTGAAATCGCTTTTTGTCAAACGAAGTCCGCGCAACGCGAGACTGAAGAGAGGAAAAGAGAGGTAATAAAATGACAACCGTTACTTTAAACTTAGATAGTGTCGAACTAACAGATGAACAGTTTTACCGTTTGTGTCAGAAGAATCGAGATTGGCAATTTGAACGGACTGCTAAAGGAGAAATTATCATTATGTCACCAGTAGGCGGAGTCAGCGGCAATCGAGAAGCCGATTTAATTGGCTTAGTTTGGATGTGGAATCAACGAACGCAGCTAGGGAGAGTGTTTAGTTCTTCGACAATTTTTAGGCTGCCAAATAACGGAGACCGTTCTCCCGATGCGGCTTGGGTTAGCTTGGAAAAATGGTCGGCTTTAACGGATGAACAAAGGGAGAAGTTTCCGCCGATTTGTCCTGATTTTGTGATAGAATTGCGGTCTCGCACAGATGCGCTGCGGCCGCTTCAGGAGAAAATGCAGGAATATCTCAACAGCGGTTTGCGTTTGGGTTGGCTGATTAATCCTCAAGACGAACAAGTGGAAATTTATCGTCCTAATCGCGAAGTAGAAATTATACAATTTCCTGTGAGTTTATCGGGGGAAGATGTGTTGCCGGGATTTGTGTTGAATTTGCCGATGGTTTGAATGGGAATTAGGAACCGGCGATTGAAATTAGGGCAACCACGGGGGGATTGCCCCTACGGAAGATTAAATTTTTACGGTTTCCAATGGGATTTTTTTCGGACAAATATCATCGTCGTACCAACCAGTCAAAGCCACCGCCAAAGCATCCGCCGCATCGTCCGGTTTCGGAATATAAGCCAACTCTAACTCCCGCGCTACGGCCTCTTGCACTTCAGATTTATCCGCATTACCGCGCCCAGTTAATGCTTTTTTAACTTGCGCTGGGGTAAACTCGAACAGCGGCACTCCACACTGCGCTAATACCAGTGTCAAAACGCCCCGCGCTTGGGCTACGAGTATGGTATTTCCCATTTTGTAAAAGAACAGTTTTTCAGCAATTGCCAAATCTGGTTTTATTTGTTCGATTACCTCGTGCAAATCATCATAAATTGTTTTCAATCGCTGTCCCATTTCCTGTTTGGGCGTTGTTTTAATTACGCCGCAATCAATCATGGAAACAACGTTTTCATCTTGTTTTCCGGGGATAATATGACAGGAAATTGCGCCGTAGCCGAGGCTGGCTAAGCCCGGATCTAATCCTAGAATTATTTTGTTCATTTATGATTAATTTTAACACAGCCGTTATTAACCCCGCCGAATAGAATTCGGGGAGTTTACGGGCACACAAACAAAGTCCGCCTGCGCGGACTAAGAGTGAATTCAATTATCAGTTTTGAGGGCGTTCCTCTTGACTACGAACTGGTTTCTAGACCGAATACTCGATCGAACACTTTGGTCACTTTATAGCCCGAATCGATCGATTCTAGCGGGTCTTTCCGCAATCGGTGCCGCAAACACAGGGTCATCACCCGGCGAATGTCGTCCACAGTGACCTCTGTGCGACATTCTAGGGCGGTGAAAGCTTTGGCGGCCCGATTTGTGACTAAATCGCCCCGCAGCCCGTCTACGTCCAATTCGGCGCAGACTTGGGAGATTTTTACTCGCAAATCTCGATCGATAGTTACTGATTTCAGCCTTTCCTGGGCTTCCACCAATTTCTCCTGCATATCGTCTTGTTGGTGCTGATATTTCGCGAGAAACTCTGAGGGATTTTGATCGAAACTCGATCGCTGTTCGACAATTTCTACTCTTAAATTCGGGTCTTTGACAGTCCGAATTTCGGCGTGCATCCCGAATCTGTCGAGCAATTGCGGCCGCAGTTCTCCTTCTTCTGGATTCCCGGAACCGATGAGAATAAACTTAGCCGGGTGGCGGATCGAAATGCCTTCGCGTTCGACAGTATTCCAGCCGCTGGCGGCGGAGTCGAGCAAAACATCGACTAAATGATCGTCGAGCAAATTGACTTCATCAACGTAAAGAATGCCGCGGTTAGCTTTGGCTAACAGGCCTGGTTCAAAAGCTTTAACTCCTTCGGCCAAAGCTTTCTCGATGTCGATCGTACCGCAAACTCGGTCTTCGGTAGCGCCGAGCGGCAAGTCTACCATTTGGACTTTTTTGCGGGCGATCGGCATTGTACCGTGATGCAAAGTGCGATCGCGCACCTCATCGCTCATAAAATCCGGATCGGTGGGATGACTGTTAAAAGGATCGTCAGCCACCACCTCAATTTCTGGCAGCAAGTCAGCGAGGGCGCGGATTGTGGTAGATTTGCCCGTACCGCGATCGCCCATAATCATCACTCCGCCAATTTTCGGATCGATGACATTCAACAGCAGCGCCAGTTTCATCTCCTCCTGGCCAACAATTGCAGTGAAGGGAAAAACAGCGCGGCGGGCTGCGGTGACGGTTGGCAGAGCGCCCGCATTTACGGTATTGCTGACTTCGGCAGTAGGACTCACAATAAATTCTTTACTCTAATGACAGTCCTCTATTGTGACATACAGGGGTACATTAGTCGATCGACTATTTCTGAGTTCGAGAACGCGCCAACTCTAAAACCTGTTGCTGGCGTTGATTTGAAAAACGTTCAACCGTCGCAGCTAATAGCTCAGATACAGACAACTAACGCCTTTTTTTCGCCTTCCAAAAAACTAAAAATTGCTCTGGCGATAGAGTACACAAAGCTATCATTTCGCCGGAGCGATCGCTAAATTCTACCTCATAAGTTCCATCACAATAACAATCAACAATTGCCCCTCTAATACCTAATTGCAAATTTGTTTCGGGCAATTTCACTAATAATTCGACTGCATCAAATAATTCTGGCACGATCGCACTTACCTAGGATCTACTTTCAATTTTACAGCCCGCGCGAGTGTTAAGAAACCGGGTTTTTTCCAGAATACTCGATCGCAGCACACAGACTCCAGCAAAAACCCGGTTTCTTTGGTATTTACGCCCCAGGAGTCAGAAACCGGGTTTTTTCGAGAATACTTGCTTACAGACAGCAGAAACCGCCACAAACCCGGTTTCTTTGGTATTTACGCGAGAAAGCAAGGGCGATCGGCCCCAAATATAAACTTATGTAACGATTTCCCGGATTTTGCATAAAACCCTCAACTTCACCCAGATATCTCTTTGAGGGCGCATTCAACCAACTATTTTTCCGGGGTAGTTTGACTGAACTTAACTTTGGGCGATCGGCCCCACACATAAACTTATGTAACGATTTCCCGGATTTCCCATAAAACCCTCAACTTCCCCCAGATATCTCTTTGAGAGCGCATTCAACCAACTATTTTTTAGGGGTACACATGGCTGAACTTAACATCGGGGCATTGACTGACAGCAGCAGCTACACAGGTAGCGTTGACACTACAAATATCTACGACCTTTACAAATTTAACATTAACAGTCCGGGAAGCTTCAAATTTGCGATCGACAGTTTAAGCGCGAATGCCGACATCGTTTTATTAAACGATAGTGGCGAAACACTTTACAGTTCCACCAACGCGGGAAATGCGACAGAAACAATTAGCGCTGACAGCTTAGTAGCCGGAGATTATACACTCAAAGTTTTGCAAGTCACCGGCGACATCAAATACACGCTGAATTTTTTAGCAGAAACGAGCACTCAACCAACCTCCGCAGACACTCTCACCGGTGCAAAATCAGACGATCCACTTTCCTCAAACAGCGCCGCCATTTCGGAAAAACCGACTGCTAATAAAGATGTCATTACAGGAGATGCTGCTGATGACAAGAATGTCACAGCAGAAATAACATCAGAAAATCCCGAAAAACCTGTTACCACAACTTCCGAAACAGCTTTAACATCCGAACCAGAAAAACCTGTCGCAGATTCTGAACCTGCGGTTGAAACAACATCAGAAAATCGCGAAAAACCCGTTGCCACAACCTCCGAAACAGCTTTAACATCCGAACCAGAAAAACCTGCCGCAGATTCTGAACCTGCGGTTGAAAAAACATCAGAAAACCCCGAAAAACCCGTTGCCACAACCTCCGAAACAGCTTTAACATCCGAACCAGAAAAACCTGCCGCAGATTCTGAACCTGCGGTTGAAAAAACATCAGAAAATCCCGAAAAACCCGTTGCCCCAACCTCAGAAACAGCTTTAACATCCGAACCAGAAAAACCTGCCGCAGATTCTGAACCTGCGGTTGAAAAAACATCAGAAAATCCCGAAAAACCCGTTGCCCCAACCTCAGAAACAGCTTTAACATCCGAACCAGAAAAACCTGCGGCAGATTCTGAACCCGCGGTTGAAACAACATCAGAAACTTCCGAAAAAACCGTTGCCCCAACCTCCGAAACAGCTTCAATATCCGCACCAGAAAAACCAGCAACAGCTACTGAAACTGCGGCAGAAACAACATCAGAAACTCCAGACAAATCAGTTACTGCTTTCCCAGATGCCAGCAAGCCAGAGGACGAAAAAAATACTGAAACCAACGTTGACGATACCAAAACAGAGAATGAAAATACTTCAATTGCGACTGCTGAAACCACAAAAGAACTAGAACCGACTGCGGATAAAAAATTAATCTCTCCCTTTACATCGGGGGTATTTACTGCCGATGCAACAGGTCGAATCGGTGTAGACTACACCTTTGACGGTGGGTCTTTCCAAGGTGAGCTGGCTTTTTTCAGTCTGGACGATTTAGATAAATTTGAACCCGGTTCGGAAGCATTCATTAAAGAAGTAGCTGCGCGTTCTTTAAGCAACTCTGTGAAAGGTCATGTAGTGATTAATGATGCTACAGAAGGAGCGCGTTTTTCTGGGGTGTTAGGAGAAGCTAATGCCAATGAAGGAGTCTACTTAGGAGTCAAGAGTTTTGCGGTAACTGCTGGGGGTAAATATGGGGTGATGTTGGTTCCCAACGGTAGTGTCAAGTCTGTGTTCGACAATCCCGCTGCTGGCGGCGATCAACGTCCTCTATTTTCTATGGCAATGGCGAATCCTGTGGAGGGATTTCACTTTGGTCAAATTGCCGATGTGACGGGGGAAGGCAATACGTTTGTGATGGAGGATATGCGGTTAGATGGAGGGAGTGATAAAGATTACAATGATATCATTTTCCAAGTGCGGGGTGCGACGGCAAAAGCTGCTTTGTTGGATAGTGCGATCGATCCTGATAAAGAGTGGCGGACAACAGATTTAGGCAAGGCAATTATTGCTTATGCGAAACCTTACGTTACCCCGGAACCAAAACCAAATGTAGATGCCGAACTATCGGATTTGCTTGATGATTTGGAAAAGGAAGTTCTGCTGCCATCAACTTCAGATAAAGAGACTGAAAATAACCCAGCGCCTGCCACAAGTACCGACAAAGATACTACCGATCCAAACAAAGTTGAAACAACCGACAAGGTAGATACCAAGCCTACTGTTCCAGCGGTGACGACTGAGGCAGAAGTCAAAGATACTGAGAATAATTCTGGGGATTCGACTCAAGTTGAAACCAGCGATAAGGTAGATCCAAAGCTGTCTGGTACGACAACTTTGCCAACTGCTGACAAGGAAACTGCGACGGATTCGACTGAAAAATTACCAGTTGAAAAAACGCCTGTTCCGCCCGCGGCAACTGAGGTAGAAGACAAAGTTACTGAAGCGCCGGTGGCGACAATTTTGCCAGATAAATCTACTGCTGATACGGAAGTTGCTGCAACGATGCCAACGGAGAAAGTAGAGACGAAACCGGAAGTTTTGCCAGCGGAAATCAAGGTGGAAGAGGAAACTAAACCGGAAGTTTTGCCAGCGGAAATCAAGGTGGAAGAGGAATCGCAGCCGGAAGTTTTGCCAGCGGAAATCAAGGCGAAAGAGGAAACTAAGCCGGAAGTTTTGCCAGCGGAAATTAAGGTAAAAGAGGAAACTAAACCGGAAGTTTTGCCAGCGAAAATCAAGGTAAAAGAGGAATCAAAGCCGGGAGTTTTGCCAGCGGAAATCAAGGCGAAAGAGGAATCGCAGCCCGCGCTAGTAACTGATGTAGAGAAAACAGAAACTACTAAAGTTTTTGTAGCCACAAATCCTGTAGAGTTGGCAAAGGAAAGTCAGCCAAAAGCGGCGATTCAGACTCAAGAGACTGCTGAAGTTAAGCCATCTTTGCCGGCGAAAGAGACCAATCTGGAAATTATGCCAGTGACGACTACTAACAAAGGTGAAGAGTTGCAGACGAAGGAAATATTTTCTGAGACTCCGGCTGTTAGTGATGTGGTGATTCCCAAAGAGTCGTTGCCGACTTTGCCGATAGTTGAAGAATTAACTGAGGATGATTCCACTACTGCTGAAAATCCCCAGCCATTTGTTGATAGTTTTCCTGCTAGTTCTGAAGTAGATTATTCTCTTTCTGCCAATTTGATAGCGCGATTGGAAAGCATGAAACAAAGTTTGATTAACTTGGGAAGTGCCGACGATCCGGGTGGGAATAGCAGCAACGAGACTTTGATTGCGCGTTTGGAAAGCGTGGTTCAAAGGTTGATGAGTTTTAATGAATCAACGCCTGTTTCGGATAATACAGTGACTTTAGTTTCGCGGTTAGAAGAAACAGTCGATCGACTAATTCAACTGCCCATCCAGCCAACCTTACCATCAATTGATGCGTCACAATTTGATTTCCCTGCTGCCAATCAACCGATAATCGGGGTGATTGACACGGGATTTGCCGGCAACAATCCCGATATTGACTACTCGCGAATTACTTGGGGACAAGACAGGGTAGATGGCGATGCTGACCCCAGAATTGAACCGGGTAAAGGCAACGAACACGGTACTCACGTGTTAGGAATTATTGCGGCTACTCAAAACAACGGTATTGGGATTGACGGTGTTAATGAAAAAGCGCCGATTTGGGCTGGAAGGGCGATCGGTTCTGGGAAATGGGCAGAATCTTTGGTTGAATTTGTCAATACTGCTGTTGAGTCGAAGCAACCGAATGCTGTTGTCAACCTGAGTTTAGATTTAACTCAAGTTAATCCCGACGGTAGCGTTACTACTCGCTATGAATTTACGCCGGAGGAAAGAAGTGCGATCGAATATGCGCGCCAGCATCACGTATTGCTGGTAGTTGCGGCTGGTAACGATGGCGGTGTGATGTCTGTTTTGGGTCAAGCTTCCCAGGAATTTGACAACATTATTACTGTCGGTGCGGTCGATCGGGTTAATGATGAAATTGCACTTTCTAAGGCTTACGATCGCACCGATTATTCCAGCTACGGTCGAGGTTTGGATATTGTAGCACCTGGAGGAAGTGTTCAGTATCCAGAGTTATCCACAGTCGGAGATGGTGTTGGGACGATGGCGGGAACATCGGTAGCGACGGCGAAGGTAACGGGTGCTGTTTCGCAAGTTTGGGCGGCAAATCCAAGTTTGAGTTATCGCCAAGTAATTCAAATTATCAAGGATACAGCTACCGATTTGAAAGAGCCAAATTGGGATGATGAAACGGGTGCTGGAGTGGTGAATTTAGAAGCTGCTGTCGCTTTGGCTCTAGCTACAATACCGCAAGATTATGATGTGGTAGCAACCTTAGTTCCTGAAACTTGGAGTGGCGAAGGGAAGGTAACACCTAGCGAACGAGCTGCTGCTAGTCCCTTCTGGCCCACGGTCGAATCAACCAACTTTTCTGCTTGGGTGATGGCAACAATTGGTGCAAATGTGCGATCGGGCCCTGGGACTAATTTTGCAAGAGTAGGTGGCTATCCTTATCAAGCAACTATCCAATTTGACGGTTGGACTTATGGGGAGCGCATTCCTGATGAGCAACTAGGAACTCCTGATGAGCGGTGGTATCGCATCGCAGGTACAAATAACTGGATAGCAAGTGCAATTGTTAACGGGAATGCACCCGGATCTACCCCGCTACCACCAGCACACAATTCAACTCCCGATCAGATTAATATTGAGAAAGGTCGAGTTAGCTCGCGAGTTGGTAGTTTATCTCTGAATTTAAGGAGTCAACCTAACACTTCTCAGCCCATAAATGGCAGGCTACCTGCGGGTACGGAACTAAATATTTTGCGCTCTGTAGAAGGAGGAACTTACAGTACCCCTAATGGCAATCGAAATGATTGGTATCAAGTTCAAGTTAACGGTCAGACTGGCTATGTTGCTGCTTACTACGTTGATAAAGGTTCTAGTTCACCCCCACCACCGGAATCAGGTTTTGTCAACTCAAATGTTGGTGGCGCGCCGCTCAATTTTAGACAAGAAGCATCTACCAATGGAAAGGTTATTACCAAATTAAATCAGGGTACAAAGCTGAAAATTTTGGGAAGCGTGACTGGTGCGACTTATCAACCAGGTAATCGCAATGATTGGTATGAAGTCGAGGTGAATGGCAAGCGCGGGTTTGTTGCTGCTTACTACGTTGATCAAGGTTCTAATTCGGGCGGTGGTAATTCTGATGGTGGTAATTCTGGTGGTCCAATTACCACTGAAGCTCAGTTCATCCAACGGTTATACGGTCATGGCAGTGGTGTAGTCACTCAGCGTCCTAATTCCAAACACTGGGCGATTGATTCTGTCAGTCAAGGCACTTATCCTTACAAAGTTTATGCTTTAGCAGGCGGAACAATTACATCGGTGAGGAAAGATCAGTACGGAGGTTTGTATGTTGATGTCTGGAACGATCAGCTAAAAAGAACTTTCCGATACCTTCACTTTCAAGACTTTGCTCCGGGCTTGAAAGTTGGACAAAACATTAATGCAGGACATTATCTTGGTATTGAGGGCTACAGTGGTTATACTATCCCTAAAGGTCCTGCTGGTCGGCATACTCATTTTGCCATAGTTGCTAATGGTGTAGAACAAGACCCCTGGCCTACATTAAGACAAATACCTTGATAAAGTTAGTGGCAGATTTTTGTCTTGGGTAGCGAATGCTCGCACTTCCTCCCCCATCTGAAAGTGCGAGATCCCTTTACTCCTTTTTCACGGGCGAAGGTCGAGATCCCCTTTGGAATAAATCAAAATGTGCGAGATCCCTTAACTCCTTTTTCACGGGCGAAGGTCGAGATCCCCTTTGTCATCAGTCAAAAGGTCGATCGCCCTTAACTCATCTTTCTCAACCAAGGTCGAGATCCCCTTTATCATCATTTAAAAGCGCGAGATCCCTTAACTCCTTTTTCACGGGCGAAGGTCGATCGCTTTTTTGGAATTAGTCAAGAAGTGCGAGATCCCTTTACTCCTTATTCTCAACCAAGGTCGAGATCCCTTTTGGAATTAGTCACAAAGTGCGATGCTTGGGATTGCAGATGGGCGATCGCTATTCCCCAAAGAACGATCGCTTGCCGATTTGCTACGATAAAGTAGAACTATCCTGCAACAAAAGGTCGAATACGATCGTGCAAATCACCCTTAGCCAAGCCCAAACCCAAGTTCTCGAAACCCTCGTCAAACAAGGGCAATACCCCTCTTTAGAAGAAGCGATAAACACCGCCTTACTGTTACTGATTGATGATGTTGCGCTACCCGATGCCGATCGTAGCCCAGAATACTTAGTCTGGGCCGAAGCAACGCGCAAAAAAATTGACATCGCACGGGAACAAGCACAGCGTGGCGAAGTGTTAGAAGCAAACGTGGTGCTAGCTCAACTGAGAGCGAAAGTGCAAAGCGCCAAAGAAGCAGCAGTATGAAACGTTTGGTTATTACGATTGATGCGAGTCGAGATTTGTCAGAAATTTCTGATTATTTTCTAGAGCAAAGCATAGATGCAGGCGATCGCTTTGTCGAAGGTTTTGCCAAAAAATGTCAGTATCTCGCCGAGTTTCCGTATTTGGGCCGATCCTACGATCGGTTGGCTCCTGGTTTGCGAGGCATACCGTTGATGGACTACATCATTTTTTACCAAATTGTTGGAGAAGGTATTGAAATTTTGCGAGTAATTAGTGGTTATCGTAATTTGCAGACTGTTTTCAATCAAAACTGATCCAGAGTTTCTCCTCGAAAACTCGCAGATGCACGATAGTGCTGTGAACTCGGCGATCGCAATTCCATCCAAAACTAACCAGCAAATAACGATCGCGAGATCCCTTAACTCCTTTTTCACGGGCGAAGATCGAGATCCCTTTTGGAATCAGTCACAAAGTGCGAGATCCCTTGACTCCTTTTTCACGGGCGAAGGTCGAGATCCCTTTTGGAATAAGTCAAAACGTGCGATGCTTGGGATTGCAGATGGGCGATATCCCTTTCTAGACCAAAAGGGATCTCGCACAAAACAATCTAGTCAAACAGCATTTTAATCAGAGGGAACGCTTGAAAATAGAGAATTACTGCTGAAGAATTTCAATAATCTTAGCGATCGCCTCGTTTAATTTCTCAGTTTTAAGCTGACCGGCTTTATAAAGTATAATTCCTCGATCTGCGGTAAACAAGCGATTAGGTCTAATGTTGCTAGTTTGGTTAAGTCCACCCTCACTAAAATCACTACTTTGAAGGGTGATAGCATAGCGATCGGCGATTTTCTGGCTAGTAATCTGACAAAGAATTAGATCGTCTCCTGCCAAAGTTGCGATTATTAGAGCCGGTCGGCGCTTGGCTTGTGTCAAATCTGAAAATGGGAATGGAACAACTACTGCATCACCTTTTACAAATTCTGCCATGCTTCATCTTCCTCTAACTTTAACCAGTCTTTTTCCAAAGAAGATTCACTGAGCAGGCTTGCTTCTAACTTGTCTTTATTGTATTTTAATTTGAGAAATTGCAGAAAATTCCAAACTTCTTCTAATATAAACTCTGGAATATTCTCTACTTCCTTAAGCAGTAATTCTTTAGCGTTCATCTCATTTACCTATAAAAACATACTAATTGAGGTCATGCGTAACTCCTATCTATTATAGCATCATTGAGATTAGCAGCTCATCGCCCAGATTCCTCTGCCTCCTTTGGCTCAACATCAGGAAATTTAGCCAATTATATAGCAATCCTAAATGATTTTCTTGCATTATTCGCGAGCAAGATGCTGACAAATGCAAGGGTTCTGGTCTCGATCGATTTTGCGGCTGATTTAGGACTGCTATAACTGCTCAAAAATCTGACGATCGTCTTGAGTTAGCCCCGGAAACACCAAAAACTCAATTTGGCTAATAACTGAAACTCCTAGCCAATCAGCATCTTTAAGTAATTCAATGAGTTGAATATTTCCTTGAAGCAGAGCAACAATAGCATTCGTATCCAACACATAGCGATTACCACTCATCGCGTAGATTCCTCTGCATTGTTACCGCATCTCCCCGCCAAGTTAATCGTCCCACCAAATCTGAGAAATCATAACTGTGTTTCGGCTTTGATTCTAACAGAATTGGATTTAAAATTACTGAAATTTCCTGTTATTTTAGCAATCGCAACGCAGCTAATATCACTTCTGAAGCTGATGAGTAGTTCCGTTTTTTACGGTTGATTCAACGAATTTTTCTAATTCAGGAGTTAAGGATATATTCATGATTTGGAGTCACTTATTTCAGTTAACTACTATTTTCATAATAACACAAATTCTCGCATTTTGTTATTAGACTTCTTGGAAAAATAGTTAGGACGGGCTCGCGTGCCCATCCCACAAAAATCTTTTTTCTTGTGGGA
>NZ_CAWPRX010000072.1:0-14285 GCF_963890365.1 Tychonema sp. LEGE 07196
CCTGCAAGGATTGCTATACACGGTTAATATCAATTACGGTAACACAGATGAAATGAGTGTTAAGAGTTAACAGTTAACAGTTGAGTGGTAAAAGTGAATTTACTAATGAAAAATAGAGCCTGTAGGAGGAGAGTATCTGTGTTTTGTATGTGTAAGCTGTTACGGAATTTAAGCTGTCTGTCAAAAAACAATAAAACAATCAGTGGGGTGGGCATCCTGCCCGCCCTAAATATGCAATGTTTATTTGCGCGACAGCTTAGTGCCATCAGAAACTCGCAACTTGTACGCGCCATTGATGAATTACCCCCCTACTTTATTACTTGAGTATACAACCATAAACGATATGATACGGGCGATCTAATCTGTAGCGCTATTAACTATTGTAAATCTTTTTGTACTAGAACGAAAGGGAGCATCTCATATTTATAAAAATGCTTCTTTTGACTCCTGCCTGCTTCCTGCTCCCTGTTTCCTGCTGCCTTCTGTCTCCTACCTCCAATTCTAGCTTGGCTGCAAAACTAAGATGCTCCCATGTTACTTTTACTACTTTTCATCCAAAGCTTCTATCCCCGACCATCCTTCTGGCACTCCATACATCCGATTTTTGAGAGAACGCTGGCAGTAAATTGCTGCTAACTTATCTTGAGGATTTGTTTCGCAAATCTTCTTAAATATTTTTTGGGCTTTAGTAAAATTTTGCTCAAAATAAAGCTCCAAACCTTTTTCAAAAGCGGCCGCAGTTTCTTGTTTTAGTTCAATACTATGTTGTGTTTCTGCGTCATAAATTTCAAACACCGCAACGACAGATTTTTTGCCTTTTACTGTGACGCGATCGACAAATCGGTACAGATATTGTTCTCGATCGCCCAAACGCTCTAAAATTGACTCAGTAACTAGAATTCCCGACCCGTAAACCTTAGTCAATCCTTCCAAACGAGAAGCGAGATTCACCGCATCAGCAATCACCGTACTTTCCATCCGTTCTTGCTCGCCAATCGTACCCAGCATTAAAGTACCCGCGTGCAAACCGATGCCGATCGCGATCGGTGCGTAATTGCTTAGTTGTCGGTGCTGGTTGTAAACAATCACTTGTTTCTGCATTTCCACCGCCGCGCGAACAGCATCATCTGCAGACTCAGGAAATAGCGCCATAATCGCATCGCCGATATATTTATCAATAAAACCTTGGTAAGCGCGAATAACCGGACTCACTCGGCTGAGGTAGCTGTTGATAAAATTAAAATTTTCTTGGGGAGTCATCGCTTCGGAGATAGTCGTAAAAGAGCGAATATCAGAAAATAAAACAGTCATTTCCTTCTGAATTTGATCGCCTAGTTCGACATCAACAATACTTTCGTGTCCCAAAAAACGCAGAAAGTCGTGGGGGACAAATTTACCGTAAGCTGCATTGATTTTGGCCAGACGGATATGAGTTTTGATTCTGGCTAGCAATTCATCTTTGACAAACGGTTTAGTTAAAAAATCATTGGCTCCTGCATTGAAACCTTGCACTAAATCAGATACTTGATTTTGGGCTGTTAACATCACGATTGGCACTTCGATCGCCGTGAATTTCTCCCGTATTTTCTCGCAAACTTCGTAACCAGTCATCCGCGGCATCATGATATCTAGCAAGATTAAATCTGGCTTGTAGCCTGTGTCTACAAGAGCTAAAGCTTCTTTACCGCTGCTAGCTTCGGCGATGGCATAGTTTTCCCGAAGTAAATTGTTAACCAATACCTGAATATTCACAGGTTCGTCATCTACAATTAAGATTTTCACTAGACTGTTTTCTTGCCGGCATCGAGCTTCAATGCAACTGTTATTATTAAAACTTATTTCTGCCGCTTCATTTGTGATTAAATTGTGCTGGTTGGTCGTGGAAACTAAACAATTCAGCACCGTCTCTGGCAACTGCTGGTTATCGATATACTGATTTTGAGAAACTGGTAAACTAAAAGTAAACTGCGAACCAACACCTAGTTCTGAAGATACGTTAATTTCACCGCCGTGCAGTTCGACTAACTGCTTGGTAATTGCCAAACCTAAACCGCTTCCTCCGTATTCTCTAGCAGTGGAACCGTCGGCTTGTTCAAAAACTTCAAAAATGCTTTCTAATTTATCTTCAGCAATGCCAATCCCGCTATCGGATACAGTAATTTGCAGTTTTGACCTGACAATTAAAGATTGAAGCTGGCTGGTAACAGAACTTTCTCGCTCACAAAAATCAGGCAAATTCAAAGATATGGCATTTGCCGAAATTTCTATAGTACCAGTATCGGTAAATTTAATCGCATTTCCGATTAAGTTATACAGAATTTGTTGCACCCGATTTTCATCGGCATCCACTAGGGGAATGTCGGGACTGACTGAATTAATTAACTGCAATTTTTTTGTGCCAATTAGCGGTTGAGAAAGAGTCATTACGATATCGACAATTTCTCGGATGCCGACCGGCTTGATTTGCAGTTCAATGTTTTTGTGTCTCAGCTTCGAGAAATCAAGAATGTCGTTGATGAGATTGGACAATCTTCTACCGCTAAATGCAATAATTTTTAGATTGGAAATAGTTGGTTGTGGCAATTGTCCTGTAGCGCCGTCGATTAAAGATTCTGTTAAACCGATAATGCCGTTAAGTGGAGTGCGGAGTTCGTGAGAAGTGTTGGCTAAAAATTCGTCTTTTAGTTGATCTAGTCGCTGCAATTGGGCATTTTGATCCTCTAGTTTTGTGAAAGATACTTGCAATTGACTTGCCATGATGTTGAAAGCATCAGCTAATTTTCCTAGTTCGTTAGATGCCGCAATATCTACCCGAGTTTCCAGCATTCCGCTAGTCATTTTAGTAGCTGCGGAAGTTAGGGCTTTCAAGGGATTTGCGATCGATCGAGCAAAAGCAACTCCCAAGCCCGCAGCGGCGAGGGCGCTGGCGATTGTAACTGCACCCATGACGGCTACGAGCGATCGCAGGGGGGCGTAAGCTTCCGCTGTAGGTAGCTCTACCACCACCATCCACTGCACCTGGCGGACGATCGCCCCCGTGCCCATGACTTCTTCCCCGCGCCAGCCTCGATAAACGATCGGAGATTGCATCCCCGAAGCCAAAGCTAATTTGAATAACTTTCCCACAAACGATCGCCCGCTCAAATCTTCCAGTAAATACGGATTAATCTTACTTCCCGTTTCCGAAATCACCACCGATCTGTTATCTAAAACATAGCTGTATCCGGTTTTCCCTACTTGCGATCGGGCCACAATTTGAGTTAAAAAATTTAGACTAACTCTGGCAAACAATACTCCAGCAATTCTATTTTTACTGTCGCGAATTGGGACTGATAAATTAACAACATTTACTGCTGTTTTGAAATCCACATCTACTGGACTAACATAGTTTTGAGCCTGCATAAATGTTCGCCAGAATATCGGTGAATCTGCCGAAATACCCGCTAAACTCAAGCTAGAAATAGAAAATGGTTCGTAAGGCGAAATTGCCTGTACGACTTGACCTTGACTGTTAAAAATCCCCGCAACTTCGTAGGCGCTGTTGCTGTTCACCAATCCTTCGAGAATACTGCGCTGAGTTTCAGCATTGAATTCTGTTAAACCGCGCAATTCTGACAAATAATTGAGTTGGCGCTGCAAGTTATCCAGATAAGCGCTAATTTGGACAGCAGCAGCTTGCGATCGCTCGAACTGAAGTTGTTTTGTCTGTTTTATCTGTTCCCGAAAGCTGAGATAAGCTAACGTACTTCCCGCCATCAACACGCTAGCTACAACAATCGAGACAAAACCGTAACGCAGTTGATTGGCAATTGAGGACATTTGATTTTGCCAGTTAACAGTTTGAACTCACTCTATAGGATACACCTAATTTCATTTTTCATACTTGACAAATCGCCGCCTTTGATTTGTCGATACCTTCGCCTAACTTCTGGTTTTATAGATCTAATCTTTGTTTCCAGATAGCATCTTCAATCCAAATGCGATCGGGAAGTAGTCCCAAGCGAAAGAAAATCTCAGAAATCCGCTGCTGTTCTTCAACAGCGCTGTCTTGAATTGGCAGCAAATCGTAGCTCCGACTTTGAGTTAATATTCTAGCTGTTGTTCTTTTTATTCCCCTTCGAGCGCTGATAAATCTCGCTGCTCGTTCGCGATTCCTAGTTATCCAAGTAGCCATTTTTCGCGTTTCTCCCATGACTATTTTAACAATATCGGGAAAGTCGCTAGCAAAAGAGCGACTGGCCAAATAGAAGTTTCTGTCATTTATCAGCCCCTCGCTGTCAGTCAAGAACTTAACAGGCATAGTTTCTTGTAACTGAGCGAGAAACGGCTGCCAAATCGCCCAAGCATCAACCTCGCCTCTCACAAATGCTTCCCGAGCTTTTGTCGGCGGCAAATCGACCAATTCGGCATCTTTTAACTGCAAACCACCTTTAGTTAAGGCCCGAATTAACAAATAGTGACCTGCCGTTTTCTTAGTTGCTGCTATTTTCTTGCCTTTGAGATCCGCCAAAGTCCGAATAGGAGAATCTTGAGGAACTACGATCCCAATGCTTCCCGGTAAAGCTGAATCATTAGCAATATAAACAAAAGGTACGCCGTCTGATTGAGCAAAAATTGGCGGCGCAACTCCTGCATAACCTAGATCGATTTTTCCTTTTCCTATTGCTGCTAAAATTGGCGGCCCTGCGGCAAATTCCGTCCATTCTACAGACCACCCAATTTCTGCTAAACGGGTTTCCAAAGAGCCTTTAGCTTTGAGATAAAACAGCGCTCCGAAACGCTGATGGCCGATTCTGACAACTCTTGTTAAGTTTGAATGTGGATTTTGGGTTTTTGCTGTAGAGTTATTTATGACTTCTGACTTGCAACTGGCCACAGTTAAAGTCAAGCAAACAACTAGCACAAATAGCAGTGAATATCCCCAATAAAAGCACCCTTTAATAAATTTTTGACTAAAATATGAGAGTTGAAATTTAGTCTTTGTGTGGATCATAAAAGATTGTATAAATAGTTTTGCAGGATTAAAAAAACTTTGATTCTTTTAATCCTATTTATATTGTGTCCGCTTACTTCCGGCTGTTAAAAAATGTCGAGTTAAAAATAAAGATTTAGCTGGCTGTCCCTGAAATTAGCCGCAAAATTAAGCTATATTATAGCTAATTTGTGTAAAGTGATAGGTGCTATGGCTGACTCTAGGGATCGCCGCTTGGAACAGTACACGGTAAAAAGACCTGATGAAGTTTTAATTGTCAAGGTCGAAATTGACGGCGAATTCGACGAAATTGCTATTTTTAAAGGCTTTTCTAGCTCCTTGGTGCGATCGACCGCTTTCGATCCAGAAGTGCCAGTTTTGCCGTCGGGAGCAAAAATTGTGAGTGTCGATCGCGTGGAGAGTCCGTACAATCCAAATAACCCCCGCTATCTTCAGCAAGGGTTATCTTGGGAAACAATGCAATCGCTATTGTTAGAGGCTGGAGTTTAGCTCTGGCTGCAGGGAAAAAACTTAGAAAAACAGCAGGGACACAACATTGTTGTGTCCCTACTACAAAAGCCGTGTTCCTACCCGCGCGCGATCGCTAAAGCGTACCGCCGGCAGCTTGGAAACGAGCTCGCGCGCGTTTGATTGCTTGCTTAGCTTGAATTTGCTCTTGCAAATTGCCGCTAGCCGACTTTGCCAAACGAGCTTCTGCTTCGGTGTAAGCCTTGCGAGCATCTTCTTTGTCGATCGTTTCGCCTTTCTCAGCGCCGTTGACAAGAATAGTAACCTGGTTTTCTTGGATTTCTGCAAAGCCGCCCATCAGAGCAATAGCCACCCATTCCTTACCGGGACGGACGCGCATCACTCCGGTATCCAAAGCAGTCAACATCGGAGCGTGACCGCTCAAAATACCCAATTGGCCTGTGGTACTAGGCAAAATTACTTCTTCAGCATTAGAATCCCAAACAGTTTTGTCTGGGGCCACTACGCGCACAGTTAATGTCATAAAGTATCAGTTGTCAGTTGGCAGTTGGCAGTTGTCAGTTGTCAGTTGTCAGTTGCCAGTTGTCAGTTGCCAGTTGCCAGTTGTCAGTTGTTACCAATAACCAATAACAAATAACAAATAACAAATAACTACTGACTAATGACTAATGACTACTGACAACTGGCAACTGACTGATGACTAAAATTACTTAGCCTCAGCTTTCATTTTTTCAGCTTTGGCGATCGCCTCGTTGATATCGCCAACCAAATAGAAAGCTTGTTCCGGCAGCTCATCAAGTTCGCCAGCCAAAATCATTTGGAAGCCCTTAATGGTATCAGCCAGCTTGACGTACTTGCCGGGAGCACCAGTAAACACTTCCGCCACAAAAAACGGTTGAGACAAGAACCGTTCAATTTTGCGAGCGCGAGAAACGGTCAAGCGGTCATCTTCCGACAGCTCGTCCAAACCCAAAATCGCAATAATATCTTGCAATTCCTTGTAGCGCTGCAGAGTAGACTGCACCTGACGCGCCACACCGTAGTGTTCTTCGCCGACAACGCTAACTTGCAACATTGTAGAGGTAGAATCCAGCGGATCGACAGCCGGGTAAATACCCTTGGCAGCCAAACCGCGAGACAACACAGTTGTAGCGTCCAAGTGAGCAAAAGTCGTAGCCGGAGCGGGGTCAGTCAAGTCATCCGCAGGTACGTAGACAGCTTGAACCGAAGTAATGGAACCTTCAGTAGTCGAAGTAATCCGTTCTTGCAAATCGCCCATGTCTGTACCGAGAGTCGGCTGATATCCCACAGCCGAAGGCATCCGACCCAACAGAGCCGATACCTCAGAGCCCGCTTGCACGAACCGGAAGATATTGTCAATAAATAGGAGAACGTCCTGCTTGCTGACATCGCGGAAGTATTCGGCCATCGCCAGAGCCGACAGGCCCACGCGCATCCGAGCACCCGGTGGCTCGTTCATTTGACCGTAAACCAAAGCAATTTTTGACTTGGTGCGGTCTTCTTCGTTAATAACCCCAGACTCGATCATTTCTTTGTAGAGGTCATTACCTTCGCGGGTGCGCTCGCCCACACCGCCGAACACGGACACGCCGCCGTGAGCTTTGGCGATGTTGTTCACGAGTTCCATCATAATCACGGTTTTGCCGACGCCTGCGCCGCCGAACAAACCGATTTTGCCACCGCGACGGTAGGGAGCCAGGAGGTCGATGACCTTGATCCCGGTTTCAAACACCGAAGGCTTGGTTTCCAGTTCGGTGAAAGCCGGCGGCTGACGGTGGATGGGCATACTGTCGGAAGTATTGACCGGGCCGAGGTTGTCTACGGGTTCGCCGATGACGTTAAAAATGCGGCCGAGAGTTGGGAGTCCGACGGGAACTTGGATCGATTCCCCGGTATCTACTACTTCCATGCCGCGCACCAAGCCGTCGGTGGTACTCATGGAAACTGCGCGCACTTGGCTGTCTCCGAGCAGTTGCTGAACTTCGCAGGTAACGGCAACGTCTTGACCTGCTTCGTTTTTGCCGGAAATCGTGAGAGCGTTATAGATTTGGGGCAGTTTGCCGCCTGGGAATTTGACGTCTACAACTGGCCCGATGATTTGGGTGATGTAGCCTACGTTCGTTTTTGTTGCGGTGGATACCATGAATAGTGCCTTTGTTAGGATGCTATTTTTCCCGTTGTGGAAAAAGTCTTAACATTTAGAAATGCTATTTCTCACAGTACCACTGAACAGACTCACTATTTAGATTTGTCTGGGCTGGTTAAAAGTCATTTTTCTGGTTGCTGCTGTCGCTTTTTTTTCCCGCGAGCCGCAGCCAAAGCCCCCAGCCCCAGTATAGTGCCAAACATCGTGACTGGTTCGGGAGCTACCTCGGCTGAAATGAGGAAGTCTTGGAAGTCAGCGTCGTTTTTTCCTGCGGCATCGTCGAAGGAGATTTTTGCGCCCTGAACCAGTTGGGCCAATGTCAGCAATGAATATTGCTCTGGGCCTTTACCGCCGTTGACGTTGGTAAATGAGTCGCTGGAGTTGTAGTCGAGCTTAAAGTCGCCAAATACCGCTTGCTGACAACCCGTCACCACACAGTCATCTCTCCGAAACTGGGTGTTGGCGGCAAACCAGTCGGGGCTGTTCATGAAGGTGCTTGAGGAGACATACTGCTCGAATGGTTTGCCGGTGCCACTGTCACTCCACAGCAGCAGGGCATAAGTTTGATTTCCCAAAAATTTGAAGGTTTGGGTGATGGAGCCGTTGTCAGATGTGACAGCGTTGCCGAAGCTGCCCTTCGATTCATCGGCTGCGCCGTTATCTGAGGGTTGAAGCTCGTAAAACAGTCTGGCGATGTTGGTGTACCCTGTGTTTGCTGACTGAGCTTGGGCTACCCACAAGCTTGACTGGTAACTGCCGTGTGATTCGTTGAAGGTAAAGTTTATGCTTGTATCTTCATCGAATTGGATGCCCTTTGTGCCAAACATGAAAGCTTGGACGGGCGTGCAGATGCTGAGCAAGATTGTGGTTGCCAAGCTGGCGATGGTAAAAGATGTTTTTTTGACTAGCGTTAAGGTAGTCATAACCCTGATTCCTCCAATGTTGTTAGGTAGTAAGGCGGGAAACGCACTTTTCCCGTGATGGGAAGAGACGATCGCCTCTTATGCGATATTTAGGACGATGGCCATAGCTGCAAAAGAAACTTTACAGCAGTGACTCTACAGACTGATATCACTTAGGTGTGTCCTGATATTAAATCAGTGCTTGTAATTCTAAGAGTTTTCACTGACACTAGAGTGCCACACTTGAATCTGTAACAGCAAGATTTTAATCGCATCTCCATTTCCAACCTACTACATTTATTTTGATCCGCAAGAGTCTCAAATTAACTGTAATACTTGCAAATATTAGGTTGCATCAAAAATATTCTGTATTTTTGATGTCAGCTTTATAAAGTTTTGGTAAAGCCAATCAAAAAAATATAAAGTTTACGATCGAAGCTCGGCTGTTCGACCAGCGCTCGAAGCGGGATGCAAGCTGTTATAAGGTGTGCAGAAGAGTTGCGGAGGCGACTGCGAGTAGGGATTTGAGCGTGTTTTTTGCTGCTTTCAGCAAGTGGCGGCTACAGGCGATCGATACTTGCGTATTTTTGCTTAATATACTGAGTATTTTTTTACTCCTAATTATCGGATTCCGCTTCGTATTTTTACCAGTATTCCCGAACGCATCAACCCGGTTTTTTAAGGTAATGGCGTGAGTCGATGTTCCATTTGTCGATTTGAGATGCTTTGACTTACTTCAACTTGCTTCGACTTCGCGGGTTCACAAGTCGCTCAGAACAAGTTTGAGACTTACAAGGGCAGATGAATTTAGGAGTTTGAACTTGAATCTAAAATTTTGAGCTTTCCAAGACAGAAGTACATGACACGGTATCCGTTTTTGTGGGGTGTCAGAGAAGTAGTGAAAGCGGAAACAATAAACCCAGTTTTATTACAGGTTTCTGAGTGCTATTAAAAAACTGTTTCTAGGTAAATTCTAGTAATTAAATAAAAACATTTTTTGCGGTTACAATTATTAGAAAATAAAAATTGTTGCTATCCTATTGACATGAGTAGTTTTTAGTAGTAAAAATAGGAGAGATCGATCGATAGCCCGCACAGTGTTTGGGGCGGCGACCCAAAGCCACATTTTACCATTAAAATTTCACAGAGTGAGGAATCTCTCACCCGCCTTCTACCGTTGGTGATTGAAAAGTGTCTGGACTATTGATAAATACGATCGCACTTTAAACAAAATATTTAAACACAATGACAACCAACAAACTACATTTGCTCGGATGGTTATTCATTGTTGGCTGGCTGAGTGCCGGGGGTATGGGTTCGGCAAACGCCCAACCCATCACCCCGGCACCGGATGGCACTAACACAGTTGTTACTCCCAACGGCAACCGCTACGACATTTCCGGGGGGTCTTTCAGCGGAAATAAGGCTAATCTTTTTCACAGTTTTACTCAGTTTGGCCTCAG
Source organism: Tychonema sp. LEGE 07196 (assembly GCF_963890365.1). Classification (NCBI taxonomy): domain Bacteria; kingdom Bacillati; phylum Cyanobacteriota; class Cyanophyceae; order Oscillatoriales; family Microcoleaceae; genus Tychonema; species Tychonema sp. LEGE 07196. The sequence continues at coordinate 9,994 of NZ_CAWPRX010000072.1, forward strand.
GGAAGGTCAAACGGCTAACTTTCTGACTAATCCCAATATTCAAAATATTCTGGGGCGGATTACTGGGGGAAATCCTTCTTTAATCAATGGCTTAATTCAAGTTACGGGCGGCAATTCCAATTTATTTTTGATGAATCCTGCGGGCATGATTTTCGGGCCAAATGCCAGCCTCAACGTGCCGGGATCTTTTAATGCTACTACGGCGACAGGGATTGGTTTTGGGAACAATCAGTGGTTTAGTGCGATCGGCAATAACAATTGGGCAACTTTAATTGGGATGCCGAATAGTTTTGCGTTTACAAATTTCCCAGGGGGAAGCATTGTTAATACAGGCAATTTTACGGTAGCACCAGGTCAAAGTTTAAGTTTGATCGCTGGGACGGTTGTTAATACCGGTCAGCTAACTGCGCCGGGGGGCAATATTCTCATCAGCGCCGTACCCGGTAACAATTTGGTGCGTATTAGTCAAGCTGGAAATTTATTGAGCTTGGATATTCAGCCGACAGCAACTCAAAGTTCGCTGCCGAACAATTGGACGCAGCCGGTGTTATCTTTGCCGGAGTTGCTGACTGGCAAAGGTGTGGTACAGGCAACGGGTTTGACGGTAAATCCTAATGGCGAAGTTGTGTTGACTGGGAATGTTGCAGTGCCTGTAACTGCGGGAACTGCGATCGCATCTGGCAGCATTAACGTCTCTGGCAACACTGGCGGTACTGTAAATATTTTAGGCGACAAAGTAGGAGTTATTGCAGGCAATATCAATGCTTCTGGGATTAACGGCGCAGGTAATGTACTGATTGGCGGAGATTATCAGGGTTTGGGGACGGTACCGAATGCTGCGCGGACTTTTGTTAGCAGCGACTCGACGATTAATGCTGATGCTGTTAGTAATGGGAATGGCGGGCGAGTTATAGTTTGGGCTGATGAAACTACTCGCTTTAATGGCAATATTACGGCCAGAGGTGGCTTGTTTTCGGGGAATGGCGGCTTTGTGGAAGTTTCGGGAAAGCAATCGCTGGATTTCGCTGGGTTGGTGGATTTGCGATCGACCTTTGGGATTGCAGGGACGCTATTGCTTGATCCTACTGATATTACTATTAGTGCGGCCGCTAATACAGGCGGTGTTTTAGGTGCAACATTTGCTCCCTCTGCCGGCACTTCTAACATTAATAACGGGACATTGCAAACGCAACTGGGAGTAAGCAATGTCACGATTTCCACTAAATCGGGTTTTGCCAGTTTAGGCGATATTACAGTTAATGCTCCCGTTACTTGGAACACCAGTAATTCCCTGACTCTGAATGCTGATAATAATCTTACTGTTAATCAACCTATTGCTAATACTGGAAATGGTGCGATCGCGTTAAATGCTAGTAATGCAATATCAGTCAATGCCAACATTACTACTAGGGGCGGAAATATTACCCTTACCAGTACCAATGATATCAACACCTCTTTGGGAAACATTAATTCCCAATCCATTTCAGCAGCAAATGGAGGAGCGGTCGCCATTTCAACGGCTGGTGGTAACATTAATACTGGCGGCATTCTTTCCAATTCGACTGCAGGTACGGGAGGGGACATCACCCTTTCTGTTACTGGGGGAACGGGTGCGATCGACACGACTGCTGGATCTGTGGAGTCCTCTTCACCATTAGGAACTGGGGGCGCGATCGCACTTTCCACTGCTGGTGGTAACATCAATACTGGTTCTATGCAATCCGGTGGTCAACAGGGAGGAAAAATCACCCTCTCTGTCACCGGAGGAACAGGCGCGATCGACACGACTGCTGGAACTCTCTATTCCACTTCCCAATCAGGAAATGGGGGTGATATCGCACTTTCCACTGCTGGTGGTAACATTACTACTGGTGTTGTGGGTTCCCTTTCCTCTGGTGCAGGTACGGGAGGGAATATCAGCCTCACTGTTACCGGAGGAACAGGCGCGATTGACACCTCTAATGGCTATCTGAATTCCGCTTCTCAGTCAGGAAATGGGGGGACGATCGCACTTTCCACTGCTGGTGGTAACATTACTGCGGATCTAAATTCCTCTTCTCTGTCAGGAAATGGAGGCGCGATCGCACTTTCTACTACTGGTGGTAGCATTAGTGCTAGTCTAAATTCCGCTTCATCAGGTGCAGGTACGGGAGGGAATATTACCCTCTCTACCGGAGGAATAGGCGCGATTGACACCACTGGCAAATTATTAGATTCCTCTTCTGTGTCAGGAAATGGAGGAGCAATTTCCCTAACGGCTCCAGGTGGCATTACAACAGGTGGGATTAATTCCAGTACAAATTCAACTGCTAGCAGCAGTACAGCAGGAACAATTACTTTTAATCCGAGTACGAGCAATATTACCCTTAGTGGTAATATTAATGCCTCTGCTCAAACTGGAAGTGGTAGCATTATCAGTTTCCCAACAAAAGTCATCCTCACTCAATCCATTACAAACATCACAACTTCAGGAACCGCGAAAAGTGGAGAGATTACCTTTGGCGGGACTGTTGATGGCAATATTTACGGCAACAATCAATTAAACATTACTACTGGCACTGTAAATTTTAATGGGTCTGTAGGTGGCACTAATCCCTTGGCTGCACTTACAGTAGATGCAAATACCAATATTACCAGTACAGGCGCTATAAGTATCACCACAACTGGGGATATTTCCACGGGCGATATTACGAATCCCGGACGGGCGATCGCCCTTACCAGCACTAATGGCGATATTGATACGACGGCCGGGGCAATTGATACCACATCCAGTACCGGAAATGGTGGCCCGATTACACTCAGTGCCAACAATATTAATGCTAGCAATCTTAACTCCAGTTCCACTGCTGGCAATGGCGGAAACATCACACTAACTGGCAAAACAGGCAACATTTTTGCATACTCAGGAGTAGTTAATTCTAGTTCTACTTCCGGTGCCGGTGGAGATATCGCGATCGCAACTCCCAATCAAATTGGGATAAATAGCATTGATGCTAATGGATTGCCCGGTACTGGAAATATTAGCATTAGCGGCAATGAGATTGGCTTTTCGGGAGCAGGTTCCGCGCAGGGTAAAGGCACTTTTTCAATTGCGCCGTTTTCGCCGAATGTAGGAATCCGCTTCCAGACTGGACTTGGTGACGATCCACAGGCGATCGATGTAGGAACACCGTTTTTATCCTCATTGCGTAATGGCTTTAGTGCCATTGTTTTCGGAGGGAACACTACTACAGGCAATATCACTGTAGAGAATTTGCCAGTATCTTTTGCCGATCCAGTGACTTTCAATACTCAAGGCACTATTTTTGTCAATCCCAATCAATCGATTTCGGGAACTGATAATGCTTCCATTACTCTGAATGCTACAACTAATAACCTGAAGGGCAATATTACCACTCAATCTCAAAATATCACAATTAACGGCAATACCTTAGTTGGAAATAGTGTCTTAGTGAGCAATGGCAATTCAGCAAGTGGCAATATTCTGTTTAACAATAACATTGATGGCAGCGGCGATCTCACTTTAGAAACAGGTACAGTTAACTTTTCAGTTAAATCGGCGATCGGCAATACTACACCATTAGGAAATATCACCGTCAATAGTGCTGGTACAGCTACATTTAATGCTGTCACGGCTACCAGTTTCACCACCAATGCTGGCGGCAAAACTACACTTAATGGCGATGTCAAAACAACCGGCAGTCAAACCTACGGAGATGCTGTCACTGTTGCCAATAATCCCATTCTCACAGGTAGCGACATTACTTTCAATAATACTGTGGACGGCACCAGCGATTTGACTGCGAACGCGGTGAGCGGTAATGTTACATTCAATGGTGCAGTTGGGAATACTACACAATTAGGAAATATTACCGCTAACTCTACAGGAACCACCGCATTTAATCAAACAGTCAATGCCGCAAGTTTAACCACAGATGCTGGCGGCACAACTACACTCAATGGCGATGTCAAGACAACCGGCAGTCAAACTTATGGAGATGCTGTCACAATTACCAAGAATCCGACTCTTACAGGGAACGGCATTACTTTCAACAATACTGTTAACTCCAATAACATCGGCAGCGATTTGACTGTGGATGGGACGACTGGTGATGTTACATTCAATGGTACAGTTGGGAGTTCAAAGGCGATCGGCAATTTAACAGCTAACTCTACAGGAACCACCGCATTTAATCAAACAGTCAATGCCGCAAGTTTAACCACAGATGCTGGCGGCACAACTACACTCAATGGCGATGTCAAGACAACCGGCAGTCAAACTTATGGAGATG
>NZ_CAWPRX010000073.1:0-13482 GCF_963890365.1 Tychonema sp. LEGE 07196
CCCTCACCCCATCTCCCCCTTACCCCATCTTCCCTGACGGGTGTAGGTTTTTTGGTAAAAGCCCGATCGCATCATAATAGTTTGAGGTTTTCAGAAGCCACAGCCTAAAACCGTTGCACTGTAAATTGTTTGCTGGATTTTGCCATGCGAAAACTTACACCTGTCAGCCCCTTCACCCCCTCTGAGATTTCCGGGATTTTGTTTATATTGATGCAACTCTGAACCTAGTTTGCCGGTACTCTCGTACCAACTGTGCAGGCTTGCATGAAATAAATGTAAAGAAATGTAGCCAACCGCTCTCACAAATGTTAAGATTCTTAACACAAGTAGTATTTTGCATCCCCCAACCAAAACCTAACCTGAGATGGTGCTGAGTGGGAGTAGCAGCTAGCTACCATAAAACGAAGCCTCTTTAAATGGAAGGAAAGCGCAAATCCCCGCCCGCTTTCCTTCTCAACTAAAACTAAAGGTTTGCGGTAGTCGCAAACCTTTATAGGCAAAGATCCTCAGCGGGAAAAGCTCATGAAAACTCTTAAGTCCTCAGATACAGATTCTGTTCGTGCTTACTTGCGGGAAATCGGCCGCGTTCCCCTGTTGACCCATGAGCAAGAAATACTCTACGGGAAACAGGTACAGCGATCTGCCGCACTGCATCAGGAGAAAAAGATTTTAGCCGAAGAGTTAGGCCGCGACCCGACGGCGGCTGAATGGGCACAGGCAGTCGGGCTGTCTGAGGCACAGTTGCAGCGGACGATCGACCACGGCGAAAGGGCCAAACGCCAAATGGTGGAAGCAAATCTCCGCCTGGTAGTGTCTGTCGCCAAAAAATATATCAAGCGCAACGTAGATTTACTCGACCTCATTCAGGAAGGGACGATCGGGATGCAGCGGGGAGTAGAAAAATTTGACCCGACAAAGGGCTACAGATTTTCAACTTATGCTTATTGGTGGATTCGTCAGGCAATTACGCGGGCGATCGCCGAAAAAGGTCGCACCATCCGCCTGCCGATCCACATTACCGAAAAACTCAACAAAATTAAAAAAGCTCAGCGCCAGCTAGCTCAACAGCTCGGCCGCGCGGCTACTCCTGCTGAATTGGCTGCTGAGTTAGATTTGACTCCCAAGCAAATTCGCGAATATCTCGATCGCGCGCGCCTCCCGCTTTCCCTAGACTTGCGCGTGGGAGACAATCAAGATACAGAGTTGGGCGATTTGTTGGAAGATACAGGTACTACCCCAGAAGATTTTGCCCTGCAATCTTCCCTGCGGACTGACTTAGATCAACTGATGGCGGAACTGACTCAGCAACAGCGAGAAGTCCTCGCCTTGCGGTTCGGTTTAGAAGACGGTCAAACCTTAACTTTGGCAAAAATAGGCGATCGACTCAACATCAGTCGGGAACGGGTGCGGCAAATCGAACGGGAAGCCTTGACCAAACTCCGCAAGCGCAAGCAAGATATCAACGATTATCTCGCCAGCTAGCTAGATTGGGGATTGCGCCCGGACACACCCGAGCGCCAATCCCCAATCTAAAATCGTAAAAACCGTCGCCTTTAATTCGGTTGTGCCCACTTGGTTGTGCCGACTGTCCTGCTACATTAGTAATTACTTAGTAATAAAGATCAACAGCGATCGGATAAGGTAAGGGTTATTTAATTTAACTGCCCGCATCTCAAATAATAAGCTGTCTCTGAAACGGAGGTACTCGTGAGTAATTCATCTAATAAGTCCCCAGAATTTTTTGAAGAAGACGGAGAAAATGCCAATTTATTATGGCAATACGTGCAGTCAATGGCTCCCGACACTGTTTCTCAGTTGTCTAAACCGACTTCTCATGAAGTGTTTCAAGTAATGGAGCGAAATATTGTCGGACTCTTGGGAAATTTGCCTTCGGAACACTTCGGGGTGACAGTGACTACCAGTCGCGAACATTTGGGTAGATTGCTCGCCTCGGCCATGATTAGCGGTTATTTTCTCAAAAATGCCGAACAGCGCATGACTTTTGAAAAGTCGATACAAGCCAGTGAGAGACACGGCTCGGAAGATTAGTCGGTTACTAACATTTAATCTCTGCAAATGTCAAGCCCCCCTCGGAAGATGGGGGCTTAATATTTTAGATTTTAGATTTTAGATTTTAGATTTGATATGAGATTAAATAATTGAATAATTATTGATATTATTCTAAAATTACTAACTCCCAATTCCCAATTAATATAATATGTCTCTTTCTCCTGTACCCCACAAAGTTATCGGCGTTGCTGCGATCTGGAATGACCGACAACAAATTTTGATTGACAAACGCCGACAACACGGACTGCACGGGGGGTTTTGGGAGTTTCCGGGCGGTAAAATAGAGCCTGGGGAAACGATCGAAGCTTGCATACAACGGGAAATTATGGAAGAGTTGGGAATTGTCGTCGAAGTGGGCGATCGCCTGATTACAATTGACCACGACTACACTAAATTTACAGTTAGACTCTACGTACACCACTGCCGCCACGTCAGCGGGGAACTGCAAACGATCGAGTGCGATGAAATTCGGTGGGTGTCACTCGACGAAATTGACCAGTTTACTTTCCCCAAAGCCAACGAACAGATTATCGCTGCACTGCGATCGAGTTGAACAGTCAACAGTCAACAGTCAACAGTCAACAGTCAACTATTTTTGAAGAGGCAAAGTAAAGTGAAAACAAGTGCCTCGATCGGGTACAGAGTCCACCCAAATTTGACCGTAATGGGCGCGGATAATGCCTTGACAAAGAGACAGCCCAATGCCGTAACCGTATTTTGATTTATCTCGCTGCAAGCGAAAGCTGTCTTCAAAAATGCTTGCACAATCTTCTTGAGGAATACCAGGGCCGCTGTTACAAATGCTCACTTGAACCTTGTAAGCAGTGCGGTGGAGCATAGAAATACTAACAGTTCCTTCCTCTGGGGTGTACTTGTTGGCGTTGTCTAGCAGGTTAGCAATCACTTGTTTCATGCGATCGGGATCGGCATAAACTAAGGGCAAATCTGCGGGAATGTCTATTTCTAATTTCAGACTTTTCGCCTGAAATTTATCTTGAAATTCCAGGATTACATCTTGACAAATCGCTCCCAGTTCAATTTTTTTTGTTTGGATGTGAAGTTGAGCGTTTGTCCCCCTGGCCGCTTCGAGGATATCTGTAATCATTCGATCGACAATTCGGATTTGGTTGCGGGCTTGTTTCATTAAATAAGCCGCCAGAGCGGGTGTCAAACGCGACTTTTCCCCCTCTTTCACCTTCTGAGTTGACTCCAAAGTCTCCAAAGCCAAAGATGCCGCCGTCAAAGGATTCCGCAAGTCGTGAGCCAGCATCGCAATAATCCGGTCTTTCAACTGCAACTGCTCTTGCAGGTGTTCTTTTTCCTGTTTTAGCCGAAAAACTTCATCCGCAAGTTGCACGAGCTCAGTAGCGCAAGCAACCGAATAAATTGGTTTTGGGTCTGCCAGAGCTGATGCCGTCAGAGCTGGGGCAGACTGCTGCTGGGCGGCGTATTCTTCTACAGCACGCTTCCAGCGGGGCCAGCACTGTTTGAGTTGGGCGATCAGATTGGTGCCGGCGAGAGTTTGTCGGGGCTCTGGATGAATTTTGAGCAGGGAGGGACTAGCTACAAGTTTAAAGTGTTCGGCTAAATCCGGCTGTTCTCCTACATCGACGATTTGAAGATCGAAATCGCACTCTGCCTTCAAATCCTGTAGAAACTTGCGGATGTGTCTGGTCTGTTCCCTAGAAGAGGAACGCTTGTCTACGAACAGCAAAAGCTGTAAAAGCGGTGCGGGATTGGCCGGCAGTTCGGGAGAACTGTCGGTGTCGCCGGTGCCTGGTGTGGGATTGACGCTGTTGACTTTTTCGATCGGGTGAAAATAATTGACCATTGGCGAGCCGAGTTATTTCACTTCTACTTTAACTGGACAGACGGGAATTCTCCCGCTACATCGTTACTCCTTGTCTTCGGCGGGATGAAAGGCGAGCGAAGCCCGTCGATTGGGCCGAACAAATTGACTCTTCATGCAGCTCTCACTTTTTGAGGCGGCGTATGAGGAAAGGAGCAAATTCCTTGGTTTTGTCCAAGTATAGTGCCATGATAGTTATCGCTAACCCAAGTTTTCGATAATGTACCAAGCTCATAAACTCCGAATCTATCCGACAACTGAGCAGCAGATATATTTTGCTGGTGCTTTTGGTTGTTGTCGATGGTTCTGGAATTATAGCTTGAATCTGTGCCAAGAAACTTATCAAAATACGGGAAAAGGGCTGACTATAGGTGCTGTACAAGGCTTGCTTCCTCATCTCAAAAAGGAATATCCTTGGTTGTCTAATGCCTATTCTCAGTGCCTACAAGTTGTGGCTCTAAACCTCTCAACTGCTTATAAAAACTTCTTTGATAAACGCGCTGGATATCCTAGCTTCAAATCGAAGCATGGTAGACAGTCAATTAGTTATCCTCAAAATGTCAAACTAGGTTATAGCAGCATCAAACTTCCGATCATTGGGGAAGTCCATTGTCGAATTCATCGGAGAATTGAAGGTACTATAAAAACAGTTACTATCTCCAAGAATACAGATGGTAACTACTATGCTTGTGTCTTAGTTGATGATGGACAAGAAACACCGGAAGGGAGAGCTAATGGTAAGGCGATCGGCTTAGATGTTGGGCTGATAGATTTTTGCGTGACTAGCGATGGCAGTAAATATGCTAATCCTAAGCACCTCAAACAACACAGTCGCAATCTGAAGCGTAAACAACAAAAACTCTATCGTAAAGAAAAAGGGAGTAATCGGAGAAATAAAGCTAGAAGATTAGTGGCTAAAGTTCACTCTAAAATCAAGAGAGTGCGCGAAGATTTTCTACACAAGCTATCCCGCAAGATAATCAACGAAAACCAAGTTATTGCAGTAGAAAATCTCAACGTCAAGGGTATGGTAATAAATCACTGTCTAGCTAAAGCCATTAGTGATGCTGGATGGGGACTGTTTGGAACAATGCTCAAGTATAAAGCTGAAAAAATCGGAAAACTCTATATCGAGATCGACAGATTTTTTCCGAGTTCTAAAACTTGCAACAATTGCCTCCACAAAGTATCGTCCATGCCTTTGAACGTTCGCCATTGGAATTGCCCTAAATGCGGAAGTTGCAATGATAGAGATATCAATGCGGCAAAAAACATTAGGGATGAAGCCTTGCGGATTTGGGGATTGGGAACCAGTGCTTCTGCCAGTGGAGGGAATGTAAGTCGTGGTGGCAAGCCTTCGGTGTTGTCGGATGCAATTCCCGTTGAGACTGGAAGCTCCCAGCATAGTGGTACTCCGCTTGCTGATGGGTAGTTCACTACTTGCTTTAGATTTATGCTAATGTCCGATGATTTCATTACGGCGGGCCAATGACATTTTTGAGATGGAAGAAAAACGAGTCGCTGCAGGTGGTGGTAAAAGTGGCGGTGGCCTTTTTTGTGCTGTGCCTGCTGCTGACGCTGCACCGCTACTACAACTTTTACGCTACTTACGACCAAGGCATTTTCAATCAACTTTTTTGGAACGGCACTCGGGGTCATTTGTTTGAGAGTTCCCTGTCTTCGGCTTTGTCCACTAACGTGGTTCACCAAAATGAGCTCCCGTCGGTATCCTATTACCGATTGGGGCAGCATTTCACCCCGGCATTGATGCTGTGGCTGCCTATTTACTCTTTGTTTCCCTCGCCTGTCACTTTGACGGTGTTGCAGGTGACTTTAGTTACGGCGGCTGGTTTAGTGCTCTGGGTTCTCGCCAGACACTATCTAGAACCGCGACTGTCGGCGGCCATTGTGTTGAGCTATTATTGCGCTAACGCGGTGATCGGCCCGACTTTGGGCAATTTTCATGATGTTTGTCAAATTCCGCTTTATGTTTTTAGCTTGCTGCTGGCGATGGAGAAGCGCTGGTGGCCATTGTTTGGGGTTCTGGCCACTTTAATTTTGGCTGTGCGAGAAGATGGGGGGGTTGTTTTATTTGGGGTGGGAGTTTATCTAATTTTGAGCCGACGCTATCCTCGGACTGGTTTAGCTGTCTGCGCGCTCAGTTTTGGTTACATGATCGTCCTGACGAATCTGATTATGCCTTTGTTTTCTGCGGACATCTCCCAGCGGTTTATGATTGAACGCTTCGGTCAATATGCCGATGGAGAGGAAGCTTCGACGCTAGAAATTCTTTGGGGAATGGTTAGCAATCCTGGCAGGTTGGCGGCTGCGTTATTTACGCCGTTCTTTGGTAAAATTAAATACCTGCTCGGTCAGTGGTTGCCGTTAGCTTTGGTTCCGGCCTTCGCGCCTGCGTCTTGGGCGATCGCTGGGTTTCCGCTGCTGAAGCTATTTTTAGCGAAAGGAGAGTCTGTGCTGGCGATTAATATTCGCTATGCGATGACTGTGGTTCCAGGGCTGTTTTACGGGGCGATTTTGTGGTGGGCCGATCGCCAAAAGGAAGAGGATAAAATTAAGAGGGGAGAACAAACAATTTTGCGTTTTCCTTCAGCGGTTTTGCCTTTCCCTTCGTCTTCAAAGTTTCGCCGCTTTTGGGGGTTTTGCATTTGCTTGTCGCTATTTTTTACCTTCACGTCTAACCCAAATCGGACTTTTTCTTGGATTTTACCCGATGCGATCGCCCCTTGGGTGCAGGTTCCTTTGATCCGACAGTGGCAGCACGTTTCTCAAGTCCGGCCACTTTTGGCTCAAATTCCTGCGGATGCTAGCGTGGCCGCAACGAATAGTATTGTGCCGATTTTGTCAAGCCGCCGCGAAATTCTCAGGTTTCCGATGTTTGAACTGCGTAATGATGCGGGGCAAGCGGTGAAGATGGAATACGTAATTGCCGATATGTGGCAGTTACAGCAGTACCAGGCTGCGTTTCGGCGGGAACGGGGACAGTTGCAGGCGATCGTCCCGCAGATCGATCGAATTTCCAAATCAGGAGAATACGGAATAGTTGGCTTTGAAGACGGCGCGATTTTGATGCGTAAGGGTGCTGCTTCCAACTCTGCATCGGCGGCTGCTTGGATGAGTTTTCGCCGCGAATTAGAACCGATTTTGAAGCAAGGGTAAGCCCGATCGCCCGAAACTGGCGCAGCCCAACTATTGCAGAAACCGGGTTTTGGAGGCAGCCTTCGGGCGATCGAGCAATTCCTGCAAACACCCGGTTTCTGCATAATTTTCCATGCTGTCAGCCTTCGGGCATAAATTTGCACCCAGCCCAAAAATTAGGTCTTGAATTATACACTAAAATAGTCAAGAATCAACATTAAGATATATAAATTCTTGGGAGCACAAAAATATGAAAATTTTGGTATTAGCCTGGGAATTTCCTCCCAGAATAGTAGGCGGCATCGCTCGCCACGTATCGGAACTGTATCCAGAATTGGTGAAGCTAGGCCACTCGATTCACCTAATTACTGTAGAGTTCGGACACGCGCCGATGTATGAAGTGGTAGAAGGAATACAGGTGCATCGGGTGGTAGTGGGACAGGCCACGGACTTTTTTCACTGGGTGGCCAACCTCAACCAAAGCATGGGCCACCTTGGTGGCAAACTGATACTAGAAGAAGGCTCCTTCGATCTGATCCACGCTCACGACTGGTTAGTGGGAGATGCGGCGATCGCCCTCAAGCATACCTTTAAAATCCCCCTAATTGCCACCATCCACGCCACCGAATACGGGCGCTTCAACGGCATCCACAACGATGGACAGCGCTACATTCACAACAAGGAAAACAACCTCGCATACAACGCTTGGCGGGTAATTGTTTGCAGCGACTATATGCGGCGGGAAGCCGAACGGGTACTAGCGACTCCGTGGAACAAAATAGAGGTAATTTACAACGGAATTAGAGCCGAAAAAAAACCCAGGCGGCACGAATTTGATGCGATGAGCTTCCGCCGTAAATTTGCAGCAGACGATGAAAAAATAGTCTATTATGTAGGAAGAATTAGCTATGAAAAAGGTATTTCTGTATTTTTGAATGCTGCACCTAAAGTAATTTGGGAAATGGGGGGGAAAGCTAAAATTGTAATTATTGGCGGTGGCAATACAGACTCTCTCAAACATCTGGCTTGGGATTTAGGGATTTGGCATAAGTGTTATTTTACCGGCTTTATGTTTGAGGAACATCTCGACAAATTCCAGACGGTGGCTGACTGCGCGGTTTTTCCCAGTCTTTACGAACCTTTTGGGATTGTAGCGTTAGAAAGTTTTGCAGCCAGGGTGCCGGTGGTAGTTTCCAATATGGGCGGCTTACCCGAAGTTGTGCAGCATACTAAAACTGGTGTTGTTACTGAGGCCAACAATCAGGATTCTTTGGCTTGGGGAATTTTGGAAGTGCTGAAAAATCCTGGTTACGGGCAGTGGTTGGTTGACAATGCTTATGAGGATTTGGAACGCCGGTTTAGTTGGCCGAAGTTGGCGATGGAAACCGAGTGGGTTTATCAACGGGTGATAGAGGAAATGGCAGAGGTTAATTGGTAAGACTGTTGACTGTTTGCGGTTGACTGTTGACTGTTTGCGGTTGACTGTGAGTAGAATATCAACTTTTTTAGTTGCAAATATTAAGAAATTGCAACACAATGATAGATACACTTGACCTCAGCTTGAGCGCACTCAGAAAATTTAAAGGGAATTCGCATCTTGAATATTTTTAGGGACATCGAGCCCCAACGCAAACGCGGCTTGCTGACTTTGTTTGCCGCAGGCTTGCTATTTTGGTCGAGTTTGGCTTCGCTGCTGCCAACTTTGCCGCTGTACGTTCAATCTGTAGGCGGTACAAAACAGCAAATTGGCTTTGTGATGGGTGCATTTGCGATCGGGCTTTTGCTGTCGAGGCCGCAGTTAGGAAAAATAGCCGACAGCAGGGGGCGAAAACAAGTTTTGCTGCTAGGGGTGTCAGTGGCTGCAGTTGCGCCTCTAACCTACCTGTTCGCTAAATCTATCCCCTTACTGTTATTTATCAGAGCTTTTCACGGCATTAGCATCGCCGCTTTTACCACAGCTTACAGCGCTTTGGTAACAGATTTGTCGCCCCCAGGAAAGCGGGGCGAATTAATCGGTTACATGAGTTTGGTAACTCCTATCGGTTTGGCCTTTGGCCCGGCGATTGGCGGCTTTGTGCAAGCTGGGCTCGGCTATCCTTTTTTGTTTGCGATGTCGGCGGCTTTAGCTACTATTGGTGTATTTCTCACTACCAAAATTGCCGAACCTAATTTTGCTGAGTTAACAAAATCCGATTCGCTATTTGAGGAAAAAAAACGCCAAAAATACTGGCAAATGTTGTGGAATCCCAGGGTGCGGATTCCGGCTTTGGTGTTATTGTTGGTTGGTTTGGTGTTCGGAACTTTGAGCACTTTTATGCCTTTGTTTCTCCAAGAAACTAAGGTTAATTTGAATCCGGGATTATTTTATTCTACGGCGGCCGTGGCTAGTTTCGGTCTGCGGTTGTTGACGGGGCGGGCTTCGGACAAATACGGCCGCGGTTTGTTTATTTCTGCCGGCTTGATCTGTTATTCCGTGTCGATGTTATTGTTGTATTTTGCTAACAACAGCAATGCTTTTTTAATCGCAGCTTTGTTTGAAGGTGCGGCGGGCGGTACTGTTATGCCGATGATGGTGACGCTGATGTCGGACAGGTGCGAACCTCAAGAAAGGGGCCGATTGTTTTCGCTTTGTATTGGCGGGTTTGATTTGGGAATTGCGCTGGCTGGCCCGATTTTAGGCTTTGCTGCTGAACAAGTCGGCTACAGAAATATGTTTGGTTTGGCGGCTGCTGTTAGTGTGTTAGCTTTCCTGATTTTTGTTACTTTGTCTAGCAAGAGTTTGTCTCATTCGCTGCAATTTGCGATCGGGCGCGGCAAAGATGTCTATGCTTTGGTATCAATTCCGGTTGCACCGGAATGATAGCAACTCAGGACACGGCAATGCCGTTTCCCTACCGCAAAATAATGGATAGTGAGGAGGACACGGCAATGCCGTTTCCCTACCGCAATTAATTGTAGGGACACGGCATTGCTGTGTCCCTACGAGTTTCCCTACGAGGATTTATCGATTTAAAATGGGCTTGGAGGGATTCGAACCCCCGACCTCATGGTTCGTAGCCATGCACTCTATCCAACTAAGCTACAAGCCCCTGTTGCTTGGAGAGTTGAAATTTTAGATTTAATCTAAAATTGAACAATCTCTGTTCCGCACAGAATTTAACAGTAACACCATTCTCAAAATAATGCAAGACCTTTCTCAAAATATTTCTAAATTGCCCGATCGCCCGCAGCTAACTCACCTCGACAACAGCGGGGAAGCCCAAATGGTGGACGTTTCGGCGAAAGTGGCAACTGTGCGGCAAGCTGTGGCCGCGGGGCGGGTGCGGATGTCGGCGGATACGTTTGCTGCGATTGAAGCGGGGAATGCGCCGAAAGGCGATGTGTTGGGCACTGCGAGGCTGGCTGGGATTATGGCGGCCAAGCAGACGGCGCATTTGATTCCTCTGTGTCACCCTCTGCCCCTGAGTAGCGTTGAGGTGCAGGTGATACCGGATGCTGGGTTGCCGGGGTATCAAATTCGGGCGACGGTGAAGATTAAGGCGGAAACTGGGGTGGAAATGGAGGCGCTGACGGCGGTTTCGGTGGCGGCGCTGACTTTGTACGATATGGCGAAGGCTTTGTCCAAGTCGATCGCCATTGAATCGATTCGTCTGGTAAGCAAAAGCGGTGGCAAATCGGGGGATTATCAAAATTTAGAGGAATAAATTTCCTGTCTTGAGAGGGATGCAGAATTCAAAAAGCTGCGCTTAAGATTAAAATAGGCACAGAACTACTAATATCATGTGAAAAACTATGCCTCCTCGTTGGCCCCGCAAACCCGATCGCAACGATCCAGAGTACCGCCGTTTAGATGACCGGATGAATTTTGCTATCCATGTCGGTCTTTTTTCTGCTACCAATTCTGTTTTGTGGTTTGTTCACAATTTGCAAAAGGCTGATTGGCCTTGGGCAGTTTCGGTAACGGGTGTATGGGCTTTAGTAGTTTTGGCCCACGCGATTTTCATTTTTGCGATCGCCGATTATTCGCCCGTCACCAAAGATTCTGGCTGAAGGCAGTTGTCGGCGATTGGTTAACTTTTTTTGACGGATCACCAATAACTTTCTGCTTTTTATATGGCTAATACTACTCAGGCGATCGAATCCTTAGCAGCCGAAATCGGCGAAAATGTCTACATTGACATTGCCAAGTGGCATTTGTATCTCCGCGATGCCCACCTGCATACGGTTGTCGCCCAACAACTTTATTCAATGCTAGAAAAGGGCAATTTAGATACTGACAAAGTTCAAGGAGTTTTGCAAGGAATTTCCATCAAGTTGGGCGGCGGCAAGCGAGAAGTACCGCTGGCCGATTTGATTCCGATGCAGTGTCAAGTTAAGTTGATGGATGTTTTGGAGGAATTTCAGCGTCAGATGTGAGATCAATTGTTGATTTGGATTTAAGTGCGATCGCCCTTTGTGGATTTAATGGGCGATCGCACTTTTCATTCTTCCCTAAACCAGCATGAAGTTAGCCGCTGTTAGCGAATTGGCACTCACTCCAATCATCACACCTAACTCTTCTCCTGTCAAGGCATTTTTGATAATTGTACCCTGAGTATTTTGAGTTATTGCTAACTGGCTAAAGCTCAAACCTCCGGTTAGTGCGATCACATCTTGACCTGCGGTAAAATCAGCAATAATGTCAAATCCTTGACCTGCATTTAAGACAAAGATATCATTGCCGCTACCGCCAATCAAACTGTCATTGCCCAATTCTCCGTAAAGGAAATCATCACCTTTTCCGCCCAGGAGAGTATCATTATCTTCCCCACCGTAAAGAGTATCATTTCCTTCGCACCCTCCCAAGATATCTGCGCCTTCATTACCGCTAATAAAATCGTTACCTTCGCCGCCACAGATGGTATCCGAACCCTGATTTCCCAACAAGTAATCATCTCCCTCACTGCCAAGGATTATGTCATCACCTTTGCCTCCAAATAAGCTGTCATTACCCTTGCCGCCGTCGATGAAATCATCATTTCTGTTCCCATAAACGATGTCGTCACCTTCGCGGCTATTTATGGAGTCATTACCTTTGCCTCCAAAGATTAAATCGTTGCCCAAGTTGCCAAGAACAATGTCATTATTTTCATCTCCAAATAAGATGTCATCACCTGTGCCACCGCTGATAAAATCATTGCCTTTGTTGCCGTTGAGGATGTCGCTGCTATCGCCACCATACAAGTTGTCATCCCCGGATTTGGCATCGAATATATTGCCCGTGTTGCTGCCGAGAAATTCATCATTTTTGGCAGTGCCTATTTGAATGCCCGGTACACCAAGTATGGTGTTTTCAACTGAATTCGGTTGGTTTAAATTGGGATAGTCAATGTCATCGCAGATGCAGTCATCGTTGGGGATGTTATTAGTTATTGGTGTGGGCGTTACCGCAGGTGTTGGCGTGGGTGTGGGCGTTTCCGCAGGTGTTGGTGTCGGTGCGGGTGTTGGCGTTACGAATGGTACAGGAGTTGGTATTGGTGTTGGTATTGGCCTTACGAATGGTGCAGGAGTTGGTGTTGGTGCGGGTGTGGGCGTTTCCCCAGATGTTGGTGTCGGTGTTGGTGCGGGTGCAGGAGTTGGTGTTGTTACAGGTGCAGGAGTTGGTGTTGTTACAGGTGCAGGAGTTGGTGTTGTTACAGGTGCAGGAGTTGGTGTTGTTACAGGTGAAGGAGTTGGTGTTGTTACAGGTGAAGGAGTTGGTGTTGTTACAGGTGCAGGAGTTGGTGTTGTTACAGGTGCAGGAGTTGGTGTTGTTACAGGTGCAGGAGTTGGTGTTGTTACAGGTACATTAACGTTAAAAGTTCCTAAACTAGCAGCAACAGCCTGATTTCCAAGTGCATCTTTCACCTGACTTGCTTGCAGATTAACAGTGTAAGTAGCATTATCAGTATTATCCCAACTTCCGCCTGGGGGAGTAAACGAATATGTCGCTATGCGGGGCGTACCATTGCTATTAGTATCAACACTAATAAATCTAGCAGGAATAGCACCACCTGACCAATTTACAACAAGATCGGAATTATCTAAACTGGTAACATCAATTCCATTACTATCACTGAAAGTAACTGTCAATGTCTGACTTGTACCGTCGGCTGTAGTAATGTCAGCAATTGCTGCCAAGTTAGCCGTAGGTGGAGTGACATCAACAATAGGTGTGGTGATATTAGCGGTGCGAGTCAGTTGCGCGGCTGCGATATTGTTATTACCGGCTGTATCCGTAGCTTGGGCTGCGGGAATATCAACGGTGACATTACCAGTAGCAGCGGGAGTGACATCAAAGGTGTAAGTTTTGGCATCAACTTTCACAAAGTTACTGACATTCGCATTGGCTACGGTGATATCAGTATTATCAAACCCGGTGACATCTT
>NZ_CAWPRX010000074.1:0-13150 GCF_963890365.1 Tychonema sp. LEGE 07196
GGCGATCGATATCTCATATCAGAGCTCCAATTGCTATATTCTCGCACAGGGTTGGGGTTTGGGGGCGATCGCGAAGCTGTAGTAAGGCGTTGGCGCTGCCGCACGGCGGTTAGAAACCCGGTTCACACAAATAAAACCCATCCCAAGCGGGCTCAAGAGGCGGTTGCAACCGATATTTTTTGCCAGCCCTGCCGGTGTTCAGTGAAAACCTTCCCTAGCCTACAAAGAATCTCAAGTCAGTTTGGCAAATAAAAAGTTAAAATATAATCTAAAGTTATTCATTTTTTTAGGTCGCCTATGACTGCTGCAGCACCCTCTTCGATAAAAAATCAAACTCAGTACGAAGCCATTATCGGTCTCGAAACTCACTGTCAATTGAGCACGAATACTAAGATTTTCTCCAGTTCTTCTACAGAATTTGGCAATGCCCCAAATACTAATATTGACCCAATTTGTATGGGAATGCCGGGAGTATTGCCAGTATTAAATCAAAAAGTGTTGGAGTATGCGGTGAAAGCTGGTCTGGCTCTCAACTGCGAAATTGCACCTTACAGTAAGTTTGACCGCAAGCAATATTTCTATCCCGATTTGCCGAAAAATTATCAAATTTCTCAGTTCGATTTGCCGATCGCTACTAACGGTTCGATAGAAATTGAACTGGTGGACGAGGCGGGCAATTCTACTAGAAAAAAAATCGGGATTACTCGGTTGCACATGGAGGAAGATGCAGGAAAATTGGTTCACGGCGGCAGCGATCGGCTCAGCGGTTCTACCTATTCAATGGTGGATTACAACCGGGCCGGCGTGCCTCTAATCGAAATTGTTTCGGAACCGGATTTGCGATCGGGCGCGGAAGCTGCCGAATACGGTCAAGAAATACGCCGGATCGTCCGCTATATCGGTGTTGGCGACGGGAATATGCAGGAAGGTTCGCTCCGCTGCGATGTGAATATTTCGGTGCGCCCGGTTGGGAGAAAAGAGTTCGGCACTAAGGTCGAAATTAAAAATATGAACTCTTTTAATGCGATCGAACGGGCGATCGATTACGAGATTGAGCGGCAAACTCAAGCTATCGAAAATGGCGAAACTATCATCCAAGAAACGCGGCTTTGGGATGAAAACAAGCAGTGTACTTTCAGTATGCGGATTAAGGAAGGTGCCAGCGATTACCGCTATTTCCCGGAACCGGATTTGCCTCCGATCGAAGTTTCAACGGATCAATTGCAGGATTGGAAAGCTCAACTGCCGGAATTGCCCGCCCAAAAGCGGCACCGCTACGAAACTCAACTCGCTCTTTCTCCCTACGACGCGCGGGTTTTGACTGACGACAAAGCGGTGGCGGAGTATTTTGAAAAAACGATCGCCGCCGGTGCAGTTGCTAAACAAGCTGCCAATTGGGTGATGGGCGATATTACTGCTTATCTGAAAAATGAGAAACTGGCGATTTCTGAAATTCCTTTCCAACCGCAGGATTTGGCCGAACTGCTGGCGCTGATTGATGCTGGCACGATCAGCGGCAAAATTGCTAAGGATATTTTGCCGGAGTTGCTAGCAAGCGGCGGTTCGCCGACTAAGTTGGTTGAAAGCAAGGGCTTGATTCAAATTTCGGATACAGGGGCGATCGATCGGGCAATAGATGCAGTGTTGGCCGCCAATCCCAAGGAGCTCGAACAGTACCGCGCCGGCAAAACTAAGCTGCTGGGCTTTTTTGTCGGGAAGGTGATGAAGGAAACCGGCGGCCGGGCAGATCCGAAATTGACTAATGAGTTGCTGGCGACCAAGCTTAACGGCTGAAGTCAAGGCCGCCGTTAAGGGGATTGTGTAGCGGACGCGCGCGCAGGGCGATCGGTTTTTCCCGATCCCGCCGCGCGATCGCCGATCTCGCTGCATGATAACTTTATAATTAATACACATTTCTTTACAACATCTTCACGTTTGGGGGTATCACCCCTCATCCTGATAATGTTATATTGTGTTATGTAGATGCACCCTGATGGCAGAGAGAGTTACTTAGGTAACTCTCTCTTTTTTTGTCTTTTTTGTCTTTTTTGTCTTTTTTGGCGATCGGGGATGTATAACTCGTTTGTAGTGCGGACTTGCATACGCTTTCCGCTCCAATAGCCAAGTCAGGACAGCTCGTTTGTAGTGCGGACTTGCATAGGTTTTCCGGCCCAATAGCCAAGTCGGGAGTGCGAACCTTTTTTGTTATGGTAAAAAATTGGTTTAAGGAACGAAAATTTAATAAATTAAATGATCGCTCTGTTTTGAGAAACCCTGGGTAAATAGAGGCAGAGCCTCTGGATCTGCATTACCAGGCAGAGCCTCGTAACGAGTAAATTCGGGCCAACTGTCAACTGTGGAACGCTTCAAGTAGATTAATATCAATTTGAGTAGGGACACGGCACTGCCGTGTCCCTACAGAAAATCATTTAGGATTGCTATATGAGCGAACAAGCTACCGAGCTAATCAAGCAGGGGATTTCGCAGTATCAGGCGCGCCAATTTGAGGCGGCGCTGGATTCTTGGCAAGAAGCGCTGGCGCTGTATCGGGAAGTTGACGATAAGCGCCGGGCGGGTGCGGCGCTCGGTAATATGGGCGTAGCTTACGAAGCTCTGTTAAATTACGATCGGGCGATCGACTGTTACCAGCAGCATTTGGTGTTGGCGCGGGAAATTGACGATCGCCGGGGCGAGGCGAATGCTTTGGGAAATTTGGGCAATGCTTGCTGTGCTCGCTCAGATTTTTTGGGTGCTATTGATTACCAGAAACAGCGTTTGGCGATTGCCAGAGAAACCGGCGACGCTCGATCTGAGCTGGAAACTTTGGGTAATTTGGCGCTGGCTTGCGATGCTAATGGCGATTTACCTGGTGCGATCGAATGTTATCAGCAGCAATTGTCGATCGCCCGCGCCCACAGCGACGATCGCGTTGAGCGCAGCGCTCTCAAGAATTTGAAGATTGCTTACAAGTATTTAGCAAATTACGAGAAAGCCGACGAGTACCGACAGCAGCAATTGGCGATCGTGCGCGCACTGTTTTTAACCGATAAAAATAACAGTTTTCTACAACTTGCAGAAACAGTTGGTTTGAATCCCGTCGAGGATTTTGCCGGAGCTGATTTAAGCGGTTTTGACTTCCACTACGCTGATTTGAACGGCGCGGATTTGCGCGAAACCAACCTCCAAGGGGCAGATTTAACCTTAGCGGATCTCAGCGGTGCTTTGCTGAGCGCTGCACTTTTAATTGATGCTAATTTGTGCAATGCTAATTTGCGGGATGCTGAACTCAGCAGCGCGAATTTAAGCCGTGCCG
Source organism: Tychonema sp. LEGE 07196 (assembly GCF_963890365.1). NCBI lineage: Bacteria > Bacillati > Cyanobacteriota > Cyanophyceae > Oscillatoriales > Microcoleaceae > Tychonema > Tychonema sp. LEGE 07196. The sequence continues at coordinate 3,314 of NZ_CAWPRX010000074.1, forward strand.
ATTTGCGGACAAAGCTGCCGCGGGCGAATTTGAGCGGTGCAAACTTAGCCGGCGCTAATTTGAGCAGCGCTTATTTACCGAATGCGATTTTAGTAAATGCAAATTTAACTGATGCTAATTTAAAAAATTCTGATTTGAGCGGCGTAGATTTGAGCGGTGCTGATTTAAACGGTGCTGATTTGAGCCGCGCTGAATTAAAAAATGCGGTAGTAAAAAACACGAGGTTTGCTGGTTGTTTGGGGCTTTCGGAAGCCGTGAAAATTGAATTGAAGGCACGGGGCGGGATTTTTGAGTAAAATGGGAATGTTGGTAATTGTAGAAAATAATTAAAAGCTATGAATGCCGTAACTGCAAAACGATTCTCCATCGCCGAATATCACCGTTTGGCAGAACTGGGTTTTTTTGAGTCTGATAACCGATTTGAATTGATTCGCGGAGAAATTATTAAAAAAGCTAAAAAAACTACGTTTCACTCGGCTTGTAACTCGCTATTGCTGGGAGAGTTGTGCCTGATGATGGCAAAAAGTGCCTGCGTGCGCGGTCAGGAACCGATTATTTTGTCTGATGATAGCGAACCAGAACCTGATGTGGTGATTGCGCGCAGTCGTTCCGATAGTTATTTATCTTCTCACCCAGAAAGTGCTGATATTTTGTTGGTAATTGAGGTTTCTGATTCGACTTTGAAGTACGATCGCAGAACTAAGTTATCTCTCTACGCTGAATCGGGAATTTCTGATTATTGGATATTTAATTTGGTAGATATTCAACTGGAAACCTACAGCGAACCTTATCAAAAACCAACAGGTAGTTTCGATTATCGAGTCAAACGAGTGGTTTTACCAAATGAGTTTGTGGTAATTCCCGGTTTTCCAGAGTTGTCTCTGGATTTGTCTTTGGTGTTTCCCGGCTAGGCTTCCTGCGATGATATAATGCAAAAGTGCGATGGCTGCTTCCTTACCTTGCGCCTGCGAACTCTTCACCAAAGTAGCACTATGACCGCTCAAACTCTCGCCCCGCCCCAACAAATTGTCCAGCTATCGGGTATCAGTTGGCAAACCTACGAAACTTTGCTTGCCGAAATTGGCGATCGGCAAATTCGACTGACATACAACCGCGGCAATCTTGAAATTATGGTACCATCTCCAGAACACGAACGATTCAAAACAATAATGGGTCGATTTGTTGAAACTTTAGCTGAAGAATTAGATGTAAAAATTGAACCTCTTGGTTCTACCACTTTCAAACGTCCTGAACTTAGCGGTGCAGAACCGGATGAATGTTTTTATATCCATAATATTAGTGCAGTTAAAGGCAAAAAAAGAATCGACATGAATCAAGATCCGCCTCCGGATTTAGTGGTGGAAATTGATATTACCAGCCGTTCGGAAAATAGCTTGCAGGTTTATGCGGATTTGGGAGTGCCGGAAGTTTGGATTTATAACGGTTCGCGACTCAGAATCAACAGATTTGAGAAGGGAGAATACGTTGAGGGCGAGATCAGTTTAGCATTTCCCAGCTTGCCGATATTAGAGATTGTCAGATTTTTGGATCTAGCAGAAACAATGGATTATCTGGAATTAGTGAAAGCATTTCGGAATTGGGTAAAAAGCCAAATTCAGCAAAGTCAATGAAGGGCGGAAATTTTTAAACAAAATTTACAGCTTTAACCGATCGAAAAATGCTGTAATGTGATAAATTAGAAATGGAACACTCGTCAAAATCTCCATCATCACAGTCTGGCAGAGCCAGCACTTTTCCCGATATGCGATCGCTAGAGTCTCACAACAAATACCCAGATTGTTTGTGGATGCAATTAGAAGCAATTCCCGTGCGCTCCGTTGCAGCCCAAACCGAGCAGCTCCACATTCACTTGAGCCTCAATTTTAACGAACATTGGGAACCCCTGCTAGGCGGTCGCGTCAAATTTGGCTTGCAAAGCGGAACGCTCAAGCTCAATCTGGAAAACTGCGAAATTCCCGTAGCATCGCGTCAGTTAGTCGGTGATTTCATGCTGTCGCCAATTCAAAGCAGCACGCAAGTTTTATTTACGGAAAATTCGGCGGTAGTTCTAGAAAGCGAAACAGCGGAAAAAACTAAAGAAAATCATGGCACTTTGTGTCACGTTTCCACCCTAGGCGACGATACAACGCCTGCTTGGATTTTTGCATTGGAGCGCGCTGATTCTGTATTAAAAGGTTTGCTCAAAAGTGTGAGAATAGCAGAATTGACAGCCCAACCATTGCGGATTGCTGCGACTTTTGAAGTTGCCAAAGAAGATATTTATATCACAGATGCGGAGGGTTTGTGGCCGCACGATATTACGCCAAATCAACATTCGGTTTTAGAAAGAATTTTGACTGTATACTTGCAAGTAAATAAATTCCAACCGGCTCTCAGTTGGGCGCTGTTGTCCTACAATTTGCCTGCGGTGGAACAGCCAGAGGTGGAAATTTTCCCGGAAGCCCAAGCCCAATTGCAAGAAATGGTCGATCGCATTATCTCTGCTGAAACCGACAATTTTACAGAGTTGGCAAAAATCGCCAATCTCAATCCAGCACGGGATTTTGCGGGGGGTAACTTGCGCGGAACTACTTTGAATACAGTTGATTTTAGCAGTGCAAAGCTCCAGGGAACAAACTTCCGAGGTGCAAACCTCAGCGATGCCGATTTCAGCGATGCCAACCTGCAAAATGCCAAATTCGGCGGTGCAGATTTGAGCGGCGCTTTCTTAGGAAATGCAGATTTGAGCCGCGCCGATTTGTACCGCGCCAGTCTGGCTTTAGCAAACCTCAGCGGTGCCGATTTGAGTCGCGCCAATTTGCTCGAAGTGAACTTAACAAATACTAATTTCAGCGGTACGAATGTCGAGTCAGCAAGGTTTGGGAATAACTCAGGACTTGCGGAGGATGTGAAGTTGAATTTACAGCAGGGGGGAGCGATTTTTGAGGATGTTTAGTTCCTAAGTGCGAGAACCCTTTCATCCATCCGCATCCCTCGTGGCACGGGCATCCCGCCTGTGCGATGGCTTCAAAAAAATCCCGTGAAGCATAGCTATCCCGTAGGGAATCGACCATCATCAAACCTTATAAAAAAAATCCCAGTTAAAATAGAACCATCATTTCCTATCAATTTATCTCCACATAAAAGTATATAAAAGTATATGAAGATAGAAGATTATCCACTTGCCCAAAAATTGATATTAGATGCCGAAGGCAACATTAGTCAAGTCATTCTAGATTATACCGACTATAAGTATTTATTAGAAGCTATCGAAGATAGAGGACTTCTGTTAGCTATGCGGGAAGTAAAAAATGAAAAGCCGTTAAATTTAGGGCAAGCACTTGCAGAACTGGAAACAGAATGAAAGTAGAATATCTGCCCAGTTTTTTGAAGGATTTAAAAGCTCTTAAAAGTACGCCTGCTTTTGTGCAAATTAAGGAATTTGCTTTTGTGGAAATTGCCAATGTTAATGATTTACAGACAATAGTTAACTTAAAAAAATTGAAAGGCGATGATAATGCGTATCGGTTTCGGGTTGGCGACTATCGAATAGGTTTTTATTTTGATGGGGAAACAGTTACTTTTGCAAGAGTTCTTCACCGGAAAGATATTTATCGCTACTTTCCACCCTAAAGCTGTTTTCAAGAAACAATTTGATTAAATAAAGAGCGAGATCCCTTTTATCCATATCCGTCCATCCTAGCACGGGCAAGATACCCGTGCTTCAGAATTAGGTCAAAAAGAGCGATCGCACTCCACCCAAACAAGCTATCCTTCTTCCTTCTCCTTAACAGGCGCGCGCCCAGAAATCACAATAAATCCCACCGACTCAAGGGTCATCTGCGGGCGGCGAATTCCCGCTAAAATGGCTTCACTCAACGCACTTTCGGTACTGATTTCATCACCCAAAACCGATTCTAAAAGTTGTTCGGATTTAGAAAGTCGATTCAATCGCAATTGCAATTGATTCACCCGGTTTTTGAGTTGGATTGCAGCACTCACAGCAGAATTATTGCACATTTCCACAAAAGCCTCGCGCCCTCGCAGCAATTCCTCGGATACCACCCGGCTTTTTTGGCAAAAATCATCCCATTCCAACGGATCGACAAAACTGTCAATCAGCGAAGTACGATTTTTAGACAAATTATAATCCCGATTCGGGCCGCCTTTGCCTTTATAACCCCGCTGCAAAATCTGCATAACTTCCGCATCTTCCACCAGAGACATCTGCTCGCTGCGAGCGTCTACAAACACAGTTTCAAAAGTTGGGATAAACAGAGCATCAGCGCGCCGCTGCAAAGCTTTCAAGTTGTAATTTTCGATGCTTTGTGCTTGCAAAACTAGAGCTGCAGGTTCCACATCAGTCTGGATAGAATAATTAAATTGGAAGCCGAACCACTCCATCCCTTCCGCAGCATCCCAACTTTGATCGTGCCGCCACATCGCAAAAGCTTGACCCCGATCGTCCCAGCGAATGTAAGAGCCAAGCGCATCGATCAATCCTTCTCCAATGCGGTAAAGAACTACATCGTTATTTTGATGAGCAATGCGGCGATTGTAACTACCGTACTGCTGACAATAAGGAATCAATCGAGTTCTCAAATCGTTTGAAGGAATCAAGGTTTTTTGAGTGGGTTGATAGCGCATCAACCCTGATACTGTCGGATGTTCGATTTGTTTGAAGTGGAGAGCTTGACAAAGCCAACCTTCCGTCGCCCGCTGCATTTCTTTATGGCGGTCGTCGCAGTTTTCGAGAGATTCAAAATACTGAGATGCGCTGTCTTCTAGAGTGTCAATTTCATCGAGAACGTACTGTTCGTCGATTTTGGTTTTCTCTTGGGCGATTTGATTTTTGATTGATTCAATTTCGCTTGACAAGCCCTTTGCTCCCTCAGCAAACAACTTTGCTTCAAGTTCTAGCTGTTTTTGTTCGGCATAAAACTGAAGGCTGGCGATCGATTTGTTGAAGATATCGAAGCCGTCTTTTAAGACTTGAAACCAAGCTTCGTGGGGACTTTCTGGCAGATCCGGGCCTGCAAACAAACAAAATTGTACTCCCATTTTGCTACCAATGCGATCGACTCTGCCGAGTCTTTGTTCTAGCTGGTTGGGAAACCACGGTAAATCGAAGTGAATTAACCAATCGGTTATTTGCAGGTTTACGCCTGTTTCTGCCGATCGATCGCACACTAAGATAAAACAATGCGGCTCAGTCTTAAACCGATGGAGACTAGCCTCAACATCATCCCCAGACTTGCCGGTGTCGTGGCTGGCGATCGCCTTTTTACCAAAGATTTTAGCTAAGTTTTCCGCAATCTCTTGACAAGTTGCCGTAAAACTGGTAAAAATTACAATCTTAGGGAAACGTTCGCCCGGAATCGGCCGTTTAATTTGCTGTTGAATTCTCGATAGCAAATCGCGAGAATTGTTGTGATACTCGCGCGGCACCTTCAAAGCCACTGCCAAAAATCGCAAAATAGCAATTCGCAACAAACTCAATCTGTCGAGTCCTTCCTGGGGCTTTTGCAGGCTGTTGAGCAAGGTTTCCAGCATTTCCTTTTCTTCGGGAAACAGCGCTGTTTTCGTCAAAATTGCGGTGTCGCTTTGTCCGAATTCGCGATCGAGTTCAGGAGTCGATTTTTTCTGCAAGCGAGCTTTGACAACCCGTTCCAAAACATTCAACCAAGTACCGGAAGCGCGGAAAAACAGCAGAAAAATTCTCTGATATTCGCTAGATTTGGGAGCAGCAGCGCGCCATTTATCGAATACGCTTTGAATTTCCGACCACTGTTCGTCATTGAGATCGTACTCGGTTTTGGGGACACAATCGCGATCAAAAATCACATCTTCCACTGCATCCCGGCGGTTGCGGAGAATGCGTCGGTGGAGGCGATAGGTATTGCTAACGTGAGTGCGAATAGTTTGGACAAGGCGAGATTGTTCGGCGGTTTCTGCGGTTCTCAAACAAGTTTCTAACTCGTCGATCGATCCGAGCAAATAATCGTCTTTCGCAAACAGAGTGCGGAGTTGAGCGATTTTTGTTTGCAAAACTGCAGGCTTGACTGTTTCTCTAAAATCTAGCAAAGCGCGACCGATTTCCTGACGGTTCTGCACTCTTTGTTTGAAATTTTCTAGGTCATCTAGACGGTAAGTAGTCGGGTCTAGCAAGTGCAGCATGGTCAGAAAATCTTGCTCGTGACCGATAACTGGCGTTGCAGATAATAACAATAAGTTATTGCTTTTTTGAGCGAGTTGCTGGCATAGTTCAAAGGATTGTTGCTGATTGCGATCGCCCGAATTAGCCATTGCGGCCAGTTCCTGCGCTTCATCCACAATCAGAAAATCCAGGTTGGCGTTGCGGCTAATTTGATTGATTTCGCTAATAGCAACAAGCTGCACTCGGTCAGCAAAATGAGACAAATAGAATTTATTTTCTAACTCTTGTCGCCACTGTTCGAGCAAATATTTGGGAACGAGCACTACAGCGCGTCCGTCGGGATCGTCGAGTAGGAATTGGCGGAGAATTGTCCCGGCTTCTACGGTTTTCCCCAGTCCTGTTTCGTCTGCTAACAAATAGCGCGAGATCGGGTCTTCTAGGACGCGCCGGACGACTTCAACTTGGTGCGGGTAGAGCTCTATGTTAGCAGAAATTAATCCGGTCATGCCGCGGCTGACGGCGCGCTGTTCGATCGCAGATTGCACAAATGCCAATCGGCGATCGTGAAAATACGGTGTTTCTTGGCCTTTGACTGCTAAAATATCGATCGGATCGGCGATCGGGATATTGCAGCGGACGTAAAGTTCGGTTTCGACAGCTTGCAAACTTTGGCTGTCGGGGAGGTCAATTTCGTATTCTAACTTATCTTCATCCCAGTCATAAATGCGCCCGATTATCCACCTTTCCTGAGTGTTACTCCAGAGGTAGCAGCGGGTTTGTCGCTGAAGTCTAGCTTCTTGTAGCAAACCCAACGCTATAGTTTTGCGGAAGCGGTTTTTTACTGAGCAAAAATATTCAATTACGGCATCTGCAGACGATACCTCGACAACTTTTCCGATTCCCAAATCGTTTTTGGGCGATCGAACTAACGAACCAACCTCAATCATAATTTCAGCCTGACAATACTCACTAGAATACACTAACGCTTGATACCAATTTCATAAAGTAGCACTAGATATTACCCCCCCAACCCCCCCTTAGTAAGGGGGGGCTTCGGACTTCATCTATAGCATATATTTAGAAAAATGGTATGAGCGAAAAAAATAACATTAGTTCAGGTTCGCAGTCAGGACTTTAGTCCTCTTTTGGATGCGGAGTGAAGTCCTGAGTACAAACCGGTTGATAGGTAATTACGATCGCCCAAAAACAACGCCTGCATTGCCAGATTCCCATTTCGGGTATTTGTGCATAATACTAGCGTAGATTTCCGAGTCTGTAAAGGCGGCCAACCAAGCTTCTAGCTGATACCAAGGCTGTTCGTTGAACCAATTTTTATCGGTATGAGCGAATTGACGAACAAAAGGTGCGATCGCGCGATCGGCCAATGCTACATTATTACCATACAAATATTTAGTCGCGTTTAACTTTGCATTGAGTTTTTCCAGATATACAGCAGCTTCATCTCGATGTACTCTAGCCTCAACATCAGCATAACGTTCCGGGTATTTATAGCGGTCGAGATGATATTTAAACCCACCATCAAATTCAGCAATTAATGCTACCATTTCTGCAACAGTACCTTGTTCTGGAATCAACCATTTTTCAGGATCGTGTTGTTCTAATGCCCACAACATGATATCAATACTTTCATCCAGTACCCGCCCGTCAACATCAATCAATATCGGTACAGTACCCTTGGGCGATACATCTAACATTTCTTGTGGCTTGTCTCGCAAAACAACTTCCCGCAACTCGCACACCCGATTGCTAACCATCAGCGCCAAGCGCGCGCGCATAGCATAGGGACAGCGGCGGAAAGAATACAAAATTGGGTAGTTAGTAGTCATTAGTTAGTTGTTATTTGTTATTTGTTATTTGTTATTTGTTATTTGTTATTTGTTATTTGTTATACCATTTTTCTAAAGATGTGGTATAGATGAAATCTTAGCCCCCCCTTACCAAGGGGGGGTTGGGGGGGGTAATATCTAGCGCTACTTTATGAAATTGCTATTAGTAGTCATTAGTCGTCAGGAAGAATGAAGGCTTTAGAGTCAGAAACCGGGTTTCTTGCTATATTTTACGCCGCCCAACCAAAGTTTTCAGAGAAACCCGGTTTCTTTCATAAACGCGCTAATACTAATTGAGTCAGAAACCGGGTTTCTTTCGAGATTTTACGCCGCCCAACCAGAGTTTTCAGAGAAACCCGGTTTCTTTCAGCTTAGTGTTAATACTAATTAATCTATAGCGGTTCAATCGCGTGGTGAGGATAGCCCTATGCCCTATGCCCTATGCCCTATGCCCCAAGCCCTATGCCCTATCCCGGATATTACCTCCTATTTCGCTAGAAAATCTATATCCCATTATCAACTTTTTCCTTAACATCATAGCGCGCGCCAATATGTGTTTGATTGCGGCTTTTAGCAAGCTCAATCTGACGCTGCCGCTCAAATAAGGCTTGTTTTTTGGTTTCAGTTTTCGAGTCATGACAATGAGGACAACTTACACCAACTACAAATAATTCAGAAGCTTTATCTTCCTGACTAATGGGGTGACGACAACCGCGACAAAGTTCGTAGTTACCAGGCTTTAATTCATGCACAACAGAAACCCGTTCATCAAAGACAAAACATTCACCTTCCCAACGACTTTCTGCTGCGGGCACCGTTTCCAAGTATTTTAAAATTCCGCCTTCGAGGTGATAGACTTCTTCAAAACCTTGAGAGCGCAAAAAAGCAGTAGATTTTTCGCAGCGAATACCGCCTGTGCAAAACATTGCTACCTTCGGTTTTTGGCGTAAAGCAGCTTCTTTGAGCGCCCATTCAGGTAACTCGGAAAAGCTTTTTGTTTTGGGATTAATAGCACCTGCAAAAGTACCCATAGATACCTCGAAGTCGTTGCGTACATCAACTACCACAACATCAGGATCGTCAAGTAGCTGATTCCACTCATCGGGTTTGACATATTTGCCAGCCATGAGAGATGGATTAATATCAGGTATTCCCATCGTGACGATTTCGCGTTTTAAACGGATTTTTAGGCGGTAAAACGGTGCTTTTTCGGAAAAAGATTCTTTGTGAACCAAATCAGCAAAACGCGCGTCACAGCGCAAGAATGCTAGGACTGCGCGCACGCCTTCTGACGAACCGGCGATCGTCCCGTTGATGCCTTCTGCAGCCAACAAGATGGTGCCTTTGACGTTGTGGTTGTTGCAACAATCGAGTAGCGGTGCTTTGAGGTCGGCAAAATCCGATAGTTCAACGAACTTATATAATGCAGCGGTTAAGAATTTAGCCATAGATCGAATTGATAGCACTAATTAATTTTCATAGAACTATGAAAATTCAGTTAAAGCGGGCGGTGGGGCTCGAACCCACGACGTCCAGCATGGGAAGCTGACATTCTACCACTGAATTACGCCCGCGCTTAGTCTATTGTACCTGCTTTTACTTTTGAGTTATTGCGGTCAAAAATGACTAGAGAAACATTATACAACAATTTTGCGATTCTGAGTCAACTATTTTGAGATTTAAGTTTCGGTGCCCGATCGCCCGTCCAAACAAAAAAAGTCCTGCACCAAAGGCAGGACTGAATCTAATACCAAATTCATAAAATAGCGCTACATATCTACCCCCCCCAACCCCCCCTTATAAAGGGGGGGAGTAAAACTTTCGGTAGTAGAA
>NZ_CAWPRX010000075.1:0-13071 GCF_963890365.1 Tychonema sp. LEGE 07196
TCTAAGAGACAGAGGGGGGAGAGGGGGAGATGGGGAGAGTGGTTAAAATTTGGCAAGAAGTTAAAATAGCAACTAAGCAGCGTTCTATTTCGTCTGCCGATGTAGTGACTTTTTGAGTTTTTCCTAAAAAAAAAGAATACCGGGCGGTTGAAACCGCCAGAAAGTCAAACAAAACCTGCCGACGGCGGTTGAAGAACGGACGGATGAAATTACATTATTTTATTCAGTCTCTTAGAGAGGGACTTTGTTGTTGTAGATCCGGTTTCAACCGCCGTCCGATCTCCATCTTCCATCTTTTCACCCTGAGCGAAGCCGTTATAGCCATCTTCCATCTTCCATCTTCCATCTTCCATCTTCCATCTTCCATCTTCCTTCCTTTAGCACTTATCAATTATGTTCAAAAGTTTTTGGTTGACTTGCCGGCATACTTGTGGCCGGGGGATTTATCTGTTTCTGTCGCTGATTGTGGCTGCGGGCATCGGGGTGGTTTCCCCGCAACCAACACAGGCGTTTTCTTTGCCGGAACTGATTTTTCGGGGGATTCAAGTTATTCAATTGTCGAATATGTCCGATCGCCAAGAGGTGACTGTTGGCCGACAAATCAATCAGCAGTTGGCGGGGGGAGAAGTAAAAATTTACCGAGATCGCGCTGCTACAGCATATATCAATCGCATCGGTCAACGGCTGGCAGAGCAAAGCACTCGCCCTAATATTCCTTATACTTTTCAGGTGATTGATGACGACAATATTAATGCTTTTGCGACTATGGGCGGTTTTGTTTATGTGAATAAGGGTTTGATGGCGGCGGCGGATAATGAAGCGGAATTAGCCAGTGTTATGGCCCACGAAATCGGGCATATTAGTGCTCGCCACTCGATTAAACAAATGCGTCAAATGGCGATCGCCTCTGGTGTAGCTTCGGCGACTGGGCTCGATCGCTCGGCGGCGGTGCAAATTGGCGTGGAGTTGGCTTTGCGCCGCCCCCACAGCCGCCAAGCTGAGTACGAGGCGGATCAGTTGGGATTGGAAACTATGGGGCGAGCGGGCTACGCTCAATCTGGGATGGTTGATTTTATGAAAAAGTTGCTCAATCAGCCTTCTCCACCGAGTATTTTGAGCACTCACCCGGCTACGAGCGATCGGATTGCTGCCATCAATGGGGCGATCGATCCGGATCTGGCTAGCGGTGAAGGTTTGAATAATGCGGCTTACAAGCTGGAAATTGACCGACTGTTGCGATCTTCCTAGCAATTCTCAAATTGTCAAAGACGAACTCTTCTCTTTTCTTTTCTTTTCTTCTCTTTTCTTGCTTAGCGATCTTTGCGTCTTCGCGGTTCGTTAACAAATAAATCTATGTAGTAGAGTGCGTTAGAAACAAGTGAATTTCGATTTTGTCGATCGAACTCAAACTAACGCACCCTACAACTTAATTTAACCCTGCTGCTGAACAACAGGGTTCATCTGACTTTTCGGGAATGTAATCTGCGGCTTCAATTGTCGGACAACTTCGTCAAACGGCACAATTCGGACTTGATTGTTAAACACATTTACTTGATAAACTCTGCGGTAGTTGAGGTCAAATCCAGTCAGCCAGCCGCTTTTGGGATGATAAGCACCCGTGTCAATATCCAACCACCCTTGGCCCCTGACTAATTCCCCAGGCCTCACACCCTCAAAGGTAAAAGTGATCGTGTGACCGGTAATAATTAATTTGTTGGGAAAATACGGTTTCGATATCGTGTGAAATTCTTTGCGAATCCAGCAGAGTTGTTCGCTAGACTGTTCGTTAATTGGCATAGCCGGATGCACGCCCGCGTGTACCAGCCAGATATCGCCTAAGTCAATGTACGTAGGGAGCGATCGCAGCCAATCTAAGTGTTTGTACGGCATCATCCCTGTCTCTTTGTAGCTGGCGACTGTCGCCTCCCCGCCACTGTACATCCAAAATTGCCACGCCCGCATATCCACCTGCGGCCCCGACAAAGCCTCCAGCATTAGTTGTTCGTGGTTTCCCAACAGAGTTTGGTAGGGGCTGTGCTGCACAAAATCTAATACCTGAGCGCTTTTGGGCCCGCGATCGATTAAATCTCCCAAAAAATAAACGCGATCCTTCAAGCTCGGGGCAAGTGCCTCTAGCAAGAGCATTAAGCCGTCGTAATGCCCGTGTACGTCCCCGATAACAATGCGTCGGTACTCCACTGTGTTTATCCGCTTCCCTGACTCAAAACCCCAATTACTTGCTTATACCATCTGATTTTGATGCTATTTCCTTCATTCTTTAGGGAGGAGGGGTCTCACCCATTATAGTCCTTGCGATCGAGATTCAGTAATTTTCCCTAATATCTGTTTGCCTTGCTACAGATAGCAAAACTGGCAAGCTTTTCATTGCGTTTCTGCACCTGTTATTACTGAGTCAATCTATTTTAGATACTTCGACTTCGCGAGCGTACGAGTTTTAGATTTTAGATACTTCAACTTCGCGAGCGTACGAGTTTTAGATTTGAGATTTGAGATTTACTAGACAGTTATTTGTCGATCGATTGACTCGAAAATAACTCACTTCTGTAGGGTGCGTCAGTCAAAACCTATCTATATAAATCAAAAATAATCCTAGCTGACGCACCCTACAATACCACGAGCGAGCGTTAACAAATCTCACTGAGTCAAAGCTTTGAGAAAAGTCTGAAGTTCTGCCAAAAAACTTTTCTTTTTTAGCGGTTTAACAGGTGCGTTGGAATTTGGATCGACGGTTCCCAAAGCTTTGTTTAAAATCCGCTCTAAATCGTCTCCGACGGGTTTTTGGGCGGTTTCAGAAATTAGTTCGTATTCGTCATTTGTTTCCAGCCAAACTTGCCAGGGTTGCGGGTAACAGCGGAATAAAGCCGCATTGTCTAGAGGCCTGATGTAGTAGGAGGATTCGATTTTGTTGAGGAATCGATCGCGCAATTGACGGCCTGCATAGCCTATACCTATAGTAGCAACATCTTCGAGCCGCGGGTTTAGTAGAATTACAGGGCGACCCGCGGCTGCTATGTAGAGTTTTTCAACTTGCGCTACTTCTACGGCGGCTGGATTGACGAGCAAAAACAGTTCGTCTTCCGGTGCTATTTTCTCTTCAATAGGGGTGCGGCTGCTACCCAAATCAGTCACTTTAAACGGTGTTTCTCCCCAGTCGCGACGGGCGAGGGCCGCAGCACCGGTATCGGGAAAAAAGACTTTGAGGCCCGAGTGCATTTCTTCAAATTCTGGGACAAATTGTTGGGTGATAGACTGTGCTTGCAGTGCGATTTCTGGAAATACTAATTCAACTTGCAGGAGATTTTGGCCGTCCGAGAGGGCGGCGGCTGTTGCAATGCGGGATTGGGCGATCGCCTCGTTGAGATCCTTTGGCAGTTCTGTCATTAATTTTATGATTTTTACTTTACTTCTCTGAATCTTATTTTACCGCATCAAGCCACCAAAGCTAACACCGACACGGGCGACCCGGAACCTCCCAAAAGGCGTAATATTCCGACAACCAAAGTGATGTCAGCGGCAGGTAACAAGTGGAGATTTGCCAGATTTTCCAGCACTGTTCGCTGCTTTCCCAACACCATTTTGTTAACGGCAAAACTTTCGTCTTGTCCCGGATCGACTCCGTGGGTGTCGGTGCCTATTCCGGCGATCGAACGTTCTTCTAGCAAAAATTGAGTTGCTGCTTTGCTAAATCCGGGAAAGTGGCAAATTCCGCTCTCGTCCGCATTAAAAAAATCTCGTTCGTCCTCCCATTTTTTTTGCCACCCAGTATACAATAAAACTAGATTTCCCGGTTGTATAAATTGGTGTTTCTGTTCCCAATTTAATATATCATCTACAGTTAAAGTGTAGTCGGGATTGGCAAGACTTTGCTCGCGGATGTCGATCGCAATTGCGGGCGAAACTAGCGACTGCGGCTCGTAATTATCAACACTCGCGCCGGCTGGATCGAAGCTGTTGGGTGCGTTGATGTGAGTGCCGCTGTGTTCTCCTATTGAAAATTTTCGCAGGAAATAGCCGTGTTTTTCTATTTGAGATACGGTTTCAAATGCGATCGCCGGATCTCCGGGCCAGATGGGAATATTTGGATGAATTGCATGGGTTAAGTCGATAATGTTTCTGTAGGCGATCGTTTTTAAATTGTTTGAGTTAAAGTTGTTTATCATCGGCGAAAATGAAGAATTTCGGCGGTTGAAAGCGCTCCTTGTCAAGCACAAATGAATCGGCGGTTGAAAGCGCTCCTTGTCAAGCGAAATCCACTGCTAGCGGACTAAAAGCTAGCTGACAATTCGATCGAGCGCAGCTTCCATCACGTCCTTGGTTTGCCCGGAAACAGTATACACCAAAGCTTCTCGATAAACTCTCCCGGCGGGGTGCTGCGTACCGTTAGCCGCACCGCCGGAAACTACAACTGCTGCGTGCCCGCAACGCACCGCTAAGTCAATGGCTGCGGCTCGGAGCGCTAATTGTTCTGCTTTTGAGCTATGTTGAGATTGTCGGAAATTTTGTTTGAGCCGATCGAGCTTTTGCTCCAATTTTTGGCAAGTCGTCGCTATCACAGGCGAATCTTTAGCAGTCGCCACTGTTGCAATTACATCCAATCCCGCTCTAATACAGCCAAAAGTAGCCGGCACAGAATTCAGGATATTTTTGCTGTCGTTTTCGGCTATCCACCCGACAGGTTTAACTGCAATTATTTCCGATTCATGCAGCAACCAATTATCGAGAGTTGCTGTCACAGTATTAGTCGAGTTCATGGCGATTAATTGCATGATTTCGCTGACTGCTATTTTACCATATTCGCGTTGAATATTGGCAAAAGGTAGCACACCAAAAACCGCGCGATTGTCTGGAAGTAGCGCAGCCACAATAAACTTTTGAAACAAGCCAAAACCTGTAATCCAAGGAATATTCCCCGACAGTAAATAGCCATCCTTTGTGGGAGTTGCGGTGACAGCCGGATTACCCGTTAGCGAAGCCCTCGAAGAGGATCGCCTTAAATGCGAAAACCCAACACCTAAGCGTAACCCTTTTTGGGCGACGATCGCGCCCAAGTATCTACTTTTTAGCATTTCATTGTCGCTGCTGGCAATCATCGCAGTTGCGCTGTGGTGCTGAGTTTGCAGGAAAGACAAAGCGCCGGAATATCGAGCCGTCAATTCCTGATATTCGTAAAAAATGGGGAGGGGAATTTCGGCACCGCCCCATTTTTGGGGAACTCGCAACGCTAAGAGCGATCGACTTTCCAACCCAGCAACTGCTATTTTTAGCGCTTCCGAGTCGCCGTCGATAACTTCGGCGCGGGGTACAACACACTCTTTAAGATAACTTTTTGTGCTGTGGAGAATTTCTTGAAAATCCATTTTTTATGATTGTTTTAAAATTGGCATTACTATTATTTCGGAAAGCCCCACAACTAATACAAAATATGAGCCACCCCTCTTATGATTCGGCGGTTGAAACCGCCAGAAAGTCAAACGATGTCGGCACCGATTGGTTCATAAAGGGGAGCCCAAACCCGGATTTAGTATATAGCGGTTCTCAAACGTTGTGAGGTATGCCCAATGCCCAATGCCCAATGCCCACGAGAGTACCTCATCTTTCTGAGAAATGCTATAACTTATTTCCACACTTTCCAAGGAGCCTTCCCTTCATCCCAAAGTTCGTTTAAATACTTGTATTCTCGGTAAGTATCCATTGCAAAGAAAAAGCCCTCGTGACGGTAAGCCATCAACTGTCCCTCTGCCGCCAAACGCTGCATCGGCTCCTGTTCTAAAACACAATCATCCCCACCCAAATACTCAAATACCCGGCGGTTAAACACAATATATCCAACACTAATCCAGCCGTCTATTTGAGGTTTTTCAGTAAATTCTACTACGCGGCTATCGCTGTCTACATCCAAAATTCCAAAGCGAGAAATCGGGCGAAATGTAGTCACAGTTGCTAGCTTACCGTGAGACTTGTGAAACTCCATCAATTTATCAATATTGACATCAGCAACTCCATCACCATATGTCACCATGAAATTCTCGTCATCGATATATTTTTCGATCCGTTTCACCCGCCCTCCCGTCAAGCTTTCTGCGCCAGTGTCAGCCAGCGTTACATTAAAATCTTGTTCGTGATGTTCCTCATGATAGGTAATGCTATTTTTGCGTCCCAGACAGACAGTAAAGTCATTGTTCATGGCTTCATAATTGAGGAAATATTCCTTAATCATGTTCCCGCGATAGCCCAAGCACACAATGAAGTTTTGGAAGCCATAGTAGGCATAGATTTTCATGATGTGCCAAATAATCGGACGCCCGCCGACATCAACTAAAGGTTTTGGACGAAATTCTGTTTCTTCTCTGAGACGAGTACCGAGGCCGCCAGCGAGGATAACTACTTGCATTTTTCCACCTTTTGAAAGCTCATCAATTAATGTATCATCAATTATTTGTATTTTTTAAAATAATTATTAACATTGTTATCATGGTTAGTGAAGCTTTGTGAAGCGCAGAAATCATCCCCTATGCTCAATCATTCTAGGGTAAGTACCGCTCACCTTAAATTTATGAATAATCGCCATCGTAGTAATTCTAGGGCGATGCACCGCGCACCGTATATTAAAATGCTGCGCGCAATTCTTAACTAATACCAATTTAATAAATACTTGCTACATATGAAGTTCTAGCCCCCCCGAAATCGCGGGGGGGGTTGGGGGGGTTCTATCTAGCACTTATTTTGCACATATGGTATAACTAATGGTAAACTATGAAACAGACAAAAAATAGTATAGAAATCTGAAAATGAACACAAAAAACAGCAATGAGAACTCAATTTGATCGTCTCAAACAGTTTTTAGGTATCATAGGCGCGATCGCCTCAATAACAATCTTATTCCAATCGGCAATACCTGATGTTTACGCCACGGTTATTGGGTCGGAAATTTCCAGCATACCACAAACCACTCTAGCTTTTGTGCCTAGCATACCGGGCGGCGGATTGGATGTTCACGAAGCCGCAGGAGGACATACTTTAGAGAGACACGTTGGCAAAACAGAAGCACAACTAGCACAGCGACTCGCAAGCGAAACGAGAATTTCTGCCGCATCTTCCTTTACTGACCGTTCCGTCGCTGAATCGGCGATTGCGGAAGCAATGAACAGAAACCAAAGTGCGATCGACTCCTGGGTTAAAAGTCGAGGAAATCGTTATACGATCGACTACAACACCAACAGAATAATTGGCATTACTTTGCGCCGCCGCGCATCGAAAGCAACTTCAGCATCTCGCCTGAAAATCGTCCTCCAGCGCAGCGCCAAATTACCTCCCGGATACTTTATTCTCACAGCTTATCCCGAATGATCGATCGATTTCCTAATTTAACCCAATTTTTCAGTTCCTACTTTCACCAAGACTGGCCGCTAGAAGCTGACACTCCCAGGGATGTAGTGAACAACTACCGCAGCAGCGAACCGCGCGAAACGGTTGAAGCCGCATCGCAAGAGCTTAGCAAACTGCTAGAAATGCCGATCGCCCCAGCCGACTTAGAAACATTCATCCTCGATGAATTAGGCTGTTACTATGACCCACAATCGGAAAATCAAACAGTCAGAGAATGGCTGGAATCAGTGCAAAAATCTTTGACGAATCCACATAATTCGGCGGTTTAAACCGCCGAATTCTACTCGTTCCCGGCTCTGCCTGGGAACGCATATCTGGAGGCTCTGCCGACCTTTTCGTTTAACTATTTGGCGGTTGAAACCGCCATATTACCTAATCGTCAACACATAACCTTCATGAACCTTGAAATTAGAAATAACATAATTCAAGTTATTTCCGCCAACCGAAACAGTGTCTTCTTTGACAGTAATAAGTTTTGGCACAGCGCCTTCTAGATTGTTGGGAATTTTCTCTAATTTCAGAGTAATCTTTTGATTTTTTTCAATACCTAATTGCCGCAAATTGGCAAGATTCAAGGTAACGGTTGTGGCCGAGGAATAATTGCGATCGAAATAACCTAAAAGTACCTGTGCTTTACCTTGAGGAGTTGACTTGCTGGCTAAAGCGACAAGCCGATCGTTATCCGATTGGCTAAGCACCCGCGAATTCACTCCGTCAGCATAAGCTTTGTATGTCCACCAAGCGGCCCTAGGCTCAAAAGTATTAGGCGTAACCATCCCACTCAGTGTATTGTTGAAGCAATTGCTAACTTTTTTACCTACTGTTGTATCCCAACAAGCCCTACAAGCACCATCAGCTTTTGCATACTCCAAGTTATACAAATAACCTAAAATTTCCCCCGGCTGATATTGAGCTAATTCTCCAACAATTTCGTTAACGTAAATTTTTTGCAATTTCAGTTCCCTGTAAAAAGGACTTTGTTGAAAATTGCGTTTGGCATCGATTACGTGGTCGTCCACAAATAAAATTATCGTATCGTTGAGTTCGTGCCAAGCTAGGAAATTTACTTCTAGTTTGTTGGCTTTGCAGTAATCCAAAAAGGCTGCGAGGTATTCTTTGTTGTAAGTGCTGATGCTCGGCCCGCCAATCATGGCTGTTGGCCCCAATTCTTCCCGCAGAATTTTGTAAGCTCTTTTGTAGGTTTCAAAGAATTGTTCTCTGCTACCATTCCAAAATGGATTTTTTAAATCTGGCTCATTCCATACATCCCAAATAATTTTTTTGCCCTTATTTTGCTGGGCTAACTGTCGGATGAATGCTTCCCACGCGGGGTAGTTTTGATAGGGCCACCCATTAGGATTGCTGCCGTAGCCCCAGAGGTCGCTAACTAATAGTTGAAATTCGGCTCCGCTGGCAATTACTCGATCGTAAATATCGAGTCTTCCCGCGCGCCACAGCTTCGGCTGCAAGGGTTTAATTAAGTTGTCTGGGGGCTTGCTGGGGTCGATGCCGTGCAAGATGCCGCTCATGGACGTTATACCGACGGCTGGTTGGCCAAAATCTACTGTGATGTTCGATCGCATTTGGGCGATCGCTCTTGGCTGCCCAAAATAGGCGATTAACAGCATAGTTACCACCGCCAAGCAAATTGGCAGCAGCTTATTAATAGATTTGAACTTGAAGGTGAATTGCATATTGTATTTGCTGGCGAAGTGAACAACAGGAAGCAGTGACAAACCTTAGTAACTTTGTAGTGAGGACTTCAGTCCTTCCTAAAAGATGTTAGATAATACCAATTTCATAAAGTTATGCTGCTACTGAAAGTTTGACTCCCCCCCTTTATAAGGGGGGGTTGGGGGGGTAGATATGTAGCGCTATTTTATGAATTTGGTATAAAAAAAACTGAATTTCTCACTACAAATCAAGAAGAAAGGCAATTTTTTACTACCAACTAAGCAGGACTAAACTCCTTACTACAAACTGTTTTTTTAGATTAGACTCGCAGCAGTCTTAACGAACAGACAAGGCAACTTCAAAACCCTGGATTGATGCTATCAATTCTTGCCAAGCTTCAGAATCAACTAGCGAGCGAGTATCAAGTTTAACGCCCTTTTCGGCAGATAGTGTCACAAAATTCGTGATCCAGCTCAAAATAGTTTCCGTTGTAAACAGCGGCGTACATTTCCATGATAACTGCAACTTCTCCGCCATCCCGGACATATCTCCGCGATCGAAAGCTTGCCATGCCTGCCATACTAGATAATAGTAATTGAGCATACTGTCAACTTGCTGAATCTGCTTTTGGACTTTTGGGGCTACCGCAAATTTATCTCGATTGCTGCTAGCAGATAAGACTTGGGCGATAACTTCTGCGTATTCCAAAAGCATCCGTTCTTCCTTGAACATTTCTGCAGCCCGCAGTTTGCAAGCTTGTCCTGCAAGCCTCCGCAATTCGGGGTTTTGCGCCCAGAGTTCTATCGTTTCTGCTAACTCTCGCGCTGTCTGTTTCGGGTCAATTTTGGGATCGGCGATTAACTTTCCGGTGTCTCCCAACTCTTCGGGAATACCGCTGACTGCTGTAGCAATTACGGGCAGTTCTTTCGCCATTGCTTCCATAATTGCGAGCGGCATTCCTTCGGCTTCGGAAGATAAAATAAAGATGTCGCTGGCATCCAACCAATCGGCAACATCCCACCGCTGTCCTAAGAATTTAACTTGTTCGGTGACTCCTAATTCGCTAACAGTTGCTCTCAATTCCGGCTCCATATTGTCGTGAGTGGTAGAACCGGGGCCGGCCCACACAAAGTATAGCTGCGGCCAAATTGGCAGATTTTTCAGTTGGGCGATCGCCTGCAATTGATACTGATATCCTTTAATTGGAGTCAGTCTCGCCGCCGTGAAACAAACCACAGCTTCTTCGGGGATGCCTTGTTCTCGGCGCAAGCGCTGGCGGTTGGAAAGATTGGGCGGTTCAAAATAACTGTCCGGCCTGCCGTAATAAATAACTTTTCCCTGTTCCAGAGGTGTTTTAAACAAACTCTTGAACAAGTTTAAATTTTCGTGGGAAACAGCGATGACGGATTTGGCTAAATCGTACTGATAGGCGACTGCATCGAAATAGGGAACTCGATCGCCGCGGTTGAAATGTTGATAAGTGCGATCGATATAACCGAGAGTAATTACATAAGGTATGTTTTGCTTAATCGCCACTTGTTTTGCAGCAAAATTTGCGATCGGCCAGCCATCACTAAAGATAATTAAATCCGGTTGAGCTTCCGCGTAAATTCTTTCAGCATCCGCACAATTGTAAGCAATTCGCAAAAACTCCTTCATCGTGTCGAACTCCAGCCAAATATGCTCGATACCTAGCTGCTGCTGTTCGGTAATTAAAGGATTAGAAGTTTTGGTTTGTACGCTAGTAACTCGGTAGCCGTCGGCTGCTAATTTGCAAAGCAGCGAGTGGTTGAATTGCGCTAAACCGCCGATTCCGTGGTCTTCTGCGTACAGGAGTACGTGCCTTCCCAATTGACGGGAACTTGAACTAGGCACTGATTTAAATTGATAGGTATTGTTGACAGCCTCTACAACTATGTCTTGCCATTCTGGTAAATTGGTCAAGGCATAAGCATCAAAACTATTGCTGTATTCTTCCGAAGAAACTCTAAAAGTTTCCAACCATTTGAAAACAGTTTCCGAGCCAGTAAAAGGAGTATAGTACAGAGATTTTTGCAGACACTCGACCATTTCAGCCAAATATCCGTCGCGGTACATCCGCCACGCTATCCACACTAAACATTTGTAACGTTCTGCCTTTTTTAATTTGCGAATGCGATCGGGCAAATCGGGTCTGGCAAAAAATTGCTCCATCACAATTTCCATACTTTTCATCACTTTTTGCCCGCCGGACATCAGATTTTTATCGTGCTGGCGGTAGCAGGTTAATACCTCTTTCAACCAAGCACATTTGCAGCCTTTTAAAGTCAAACGCAAAGCAAAATCTAAATCTTCGGTTGGCGGAAAGCGAGGGTCAAAACCGCCCAGACGTTCCCACCACTCGCGCCGCAGCATCATCGCGCTGGGACGCACGCTTTTGTACAGAACAAAGGTTTCTAAATCTAAGTTGGGCGAGTCTTCCCAAGGCAGGGATGCGTAGATATCTTTTCCGGTTTCATCAACTATCAACCAGCCGTTTTGTACCATCCCTAAAGAGGGGTCAGCTTCAAAACAAGCAATTTGTTTTGCAAGTTTTTCTGGCAGAAAAAAGTCGTCAGCATCCAGAAAAGCTAAGAATTCGCCTTTGGCAATCTCGCAAGCGCGATTCCGAGCTATTGCTGCGCCTTGATTTTCCTGATAGACGTACTGAATTACATCGCGGTAAGCATCTAAAACTTGGCGAGTGTTGTCTGTAGAACCGTCGTCTACGACTATGATTTCCCAGTCTTGGTAAGTTTGATCGATCGCGCTTTCTAAGGCATTCACAATGTAGCGTTCGCAGTTGTATGCCGGGATAATGACGCTGACTCTGGGTGTTTTTGAGGAAAGTATGCTAGCCATTAACTTTTTCCAGTCCGATAAATTTCTTAATATTTCAAAGTCGATTGTACGTCGGTAAACTAGGGCAATAGAAGCCAGACGTTGGAGCCAATTTGTGACTGTTTTTTTTGCTGGATAGGGACTGTAGCGGAGAGATTTTTGAAAAAAATCAACCGCCTCAACTGGATAGTTACTATAGTACAATTGCCACGCCATCCAAGTCAATGCTTCGTAGAAAGCCGGATTTTCTAATTCGCGGATGTGCTGCGGCAAATCGGGTTTTGCGAAAAATTGCTGTTTTAAGGTAATAAAAAGATTTGCTTGTTTCAGGGCTTTTTTGATTGATACATTTTTGTCGTGCTGGCGGTAGGATACTGTGATTTGAGGCAGCCAAGCTGCTTCGCAACCCAGCACTGCTAAACGCAGCACTAAATCTGAATCGTCTACTGAATCAAACTCTGAGTTAAACCCGCCGGCAATTTCCAGCCACTGGCGCGAAAACATCATGGCGCTGGGCAGTACGGGCATTTGTACTATCCAAGTTTCTAAGTTTAATTTGGGGAAATACAGCCAAGGTGTGATGTCGGAAATTGCGTCGCCTTGCTCGTTAACTAAACGCCAGCCACTGTTGACAATTCCCAAGGATGGTGAGGAGCGAAACAGTGCTATTTGTGCTGCTAATTTATCGGGTAAAAAGAAGTCATCTTGATCTAAAAAAGCTATGAATTCGCCTTTTGCTTCCTGAATTCCTCGGTTGCGGGCGGCTGCTACTCCTCGATTTTCTTGATATACATAGCGAATTTTGTCCAGATAAGGCTGCAATACCTGATGTGTCTCATCTGTGGAACCGTCGTCTACAACGATAATTTCCAAATTTGTAAAAGTTTGCGCTAGGACACTTTCTACGGCTTGCGCGATGTAGCGATCGCCATTATATGCTGGTATAATTACGCTGACTAGCGGTGTTTGATTAACTGTTGACATTATTTGATTCGCTTTTAAGTTTGACACTCACTCGGCCTGAAGGCACGAGGATTCTTGAAGAATTTATACTTCAATATCCCTATTTCTAGGGTTCCCAAACTCCCCACGTTTGCTCAATCGAGCGTGAGGATATCTTTTGGGCGTTTA